>JAKLIR010000462.1 GCA_022709505.1 bacterium
TTCGTTACAGAGGAGTGGCGGACAACAGAACCGAGGCGCCGTTGATTTATTCTTTTTCCAAAATCAATCTCAACCTGACTACATCTCAACTCGTAACCTCGCTTCCCGTAAGGGTGTTCGACGTCCTCGCATGTGGGGGTTTTCTGCTTACGGATTACAGATCGGACCTCGACCGGTTGTTCGAACCCGGCCGCGACTTCGCGGTTTTCAGAGACGAAAAAGAACTTCGTGAACTTGCCGAATACTATCTCGAACAAGAGGACGTCAGACGTCAAATGGGCGAATCCGGCATGAAAAAAGTACTCGCCCGTCATACATTCAAACACCGAGCCGTTGAGATTCTAAAAACTGTTTTCGGTGACTAATTGAGGTTAAAATTCCTGCTGCGGATTGATCTTCATCGATCTGCCGTGGCTTTCCTCGGCGCTTGGGACGAAATCTGATTTCTTTTTCGGTTTTTCCTTGGTTTCCGGTTTATCGACGGGCTTTTCTTCAGATTCACTACTCAATTGAGCGTTATGTTCAGCTCTCCTGTCCGCAATGAATTTCTTGATGTCATTCACTCCGGCAATCTGTTGTTGTCTCCTCGTAAGAAGAAGCCTCGATGACGAATTATCGGAATCCGCACCATCGTATGTTTCCGAGATTATGGAAGAATCCGATACGGATTCGGAATTGATTTTGGTTTTCTCGCCTCCGTTAGTTGCTCCCTCTACGCCGACTACCGCGCCTTCCTCTTCCTCCGGCGGCTTTATCGACGCCCGAAGCGATTTGAGCGGAATCTTCTTCGGCGGCGCCGGCGGGCGAACGAAGTCTCCGGCTTCAACGAAGTAATCTGGAAGCTTCTCATACACTCTGACCGCCATGAAGGAAGGTTTCATTTCCTCGACGAGACCTTTTGCGAATGTCACTCCGACGCCGGCCTTAACAACTTCGATCTTGTCTCCGCTCTTGTATTGTTTCGAGAAGTCTCCGAATACAACGCACAAGGCATCGTTTCCGATCACATCTATCGCTCCATCGGGAGAGGAAAATGCTGGGTTTGCACCGCGGAGGGAAAATAGTAGCGCGAAAAGCACGATGAAAATGCATCGAGATGTTCTATTCGCTATTTTTCCACCCGTTGTCATCTGAATAATTTTATCACTTAACCTAAAATAGGCAAGAAAAAGCTTGGTCCGGATTTTCTCCCGAAAAATCCGGGAAATCGTAAAAAGGGCGATCTACTGTGTTGCATCATCGACTCGAACTCGGTCACATACGAAACAGTATGCTCCCTCGTTCTCGCTCTATTCGCCTTGTATCTCATCTCTTTTTACGATTTCAACCCACATAGGTAAAAAATTTGGGTCGAGCGGTGAATACCGGCGGATAAATTCCCGGCGCCGACTTTCTATCTTCGCCTCGACCTTCTTCCCAGCATTTCGAGATTCATATCTTCCGGATGTCCTACCGATTTCTTCTTCCCGCGTTTTCCTTGATCCGTTCGCGAACCTTCTCTCTCTGTTCCGGGGACATCTCCTTAATTTTTTCTTTCAACTTTTCAGGCTTCTTCGGCTCATCGCCATCACCAGACGATTGATTCTCCTTTTGCAAACGTCTCTGCCTCGCGGGTCGTTCTTCGGCGTCTTTCTTGAACTTCTCGATAGCTTTTTTCACGTCCTCGGCATTTCCGGACTTCTTTATCTCTTTCACAAGATTCTCGACATCCTCTTTAGTCATCTCTTTCTCACGCATGGTTCTCAAGACTTGGAAGACGGAATCCGGGGGAACGCCTTTGTGAATGAGGAAAAGCACTTTTTTAGCGAGTTTCGGAGGCAGCTCGCCGGATTTAACTTTATCCATGAAATCCTTCAATTTGTCGGCCGGGATTTTCGCCCTTCTCGCGGCGAGAAAGGAAGCGGCTTGATCGTCAACATCGTCCGGATCGGCGTTCGGGTCCTGAGGCCCGGAGTACCGCGCCATTTCGTTTTTAAGCATGTTCAAGCGTTCAAGATTCATTCTTCTTGGGCGCTCTGGGGCTCTTGCACGGGAGACATCGAAAGCCTCATCCTTACCGAGCCTTATTCTTTCCTTCATCCTACCGAGCTTGTCCGAGACATCCACATCACCGTCGAGAACAGTCACCACAGAGTCCTCGGTGTCCGGATCAACCTCGACAACGAAATCCGTACCTCTCACTCCGGCTACCGCCGTAGGCGTGTTCACTTCGAACGAGGAATCGTTAGTCTCTAACTTTTGAACCGTCGCGCGGGCTTTCCCGCTTTCAAGATTGAAAGAAGCCGTCCTCTTCATCGAATCATAATTCGCCGTTGACTTTCCGATGGTGAAAGAAGAAAGCGCCGAGAGCGTGAAAGACGAGCCGTCTTCAGTCACTATTCTCACTCGGCTGTCAGCCCCCGTTCTAACCGTGTCGCCCTCGACGAGAGTCATGTCAACTTCAGCCGCCTTGAACGCCTGCCCGCCGCTTTTTTTGACGCTAACACTACCTTGGATATAGGAAATTATCGCCGTGTCGTCGTCCGCATGCGTTTCAAGCGAACACGTTACAATCATTGCTGAAGCCACGAGAAATAAAATAATGTGAGAATTTCTGAAAAATATCATTCCCGGCCTCCGTGAGATAATTATCTATAAATATATTTTAACTGATTTTTAATAAATGCGCCGTCCGCCGGAATTAAGCCTGAAGCAATCACTTACTTAGAGGCTCTAATTTATCGTAACCTGACTTTTCTTGCTTTTTCAGGAACTGGATCGCCGCCTGTTATTTCAAGCGCCTTCTCGATCGCCGCCAATGCCGCATCCAAATCATTGTTCACCCAATATGATATATCCGCCGGATT
>JAKLIR010000463.1 GCA_022709505.1 bacterium
GTGACACGCCAGTCGAAACCGATCGGCCGCATCACCGGCTCTATCACACGCCCGAACCGTCCGGCGAAACTGTTCTCCAACCTTTTCACCGCAATGCCCCGTTCGGCCAAGACCACCCTTTCGTAAAGCAATGAGCAGGCGCTGCTCGGCTCCGGCCCCGGCCGGTCGCAGCCATCGCTCGCATAAGTATTTCTCAATGCCCTCAAACCCGCTTCGTCCGAATGAATCCCCCGGTAGCCCGCGGGGAACGTCATGGCGAACCACACAAGCGCCGCCAGCGCGAGAATTATGGTGCCCGCTTTTCGTATATACATCCACGCCCGCTCCCATACGTGGATGAGGAGACTCTTCGCCGTGGGCAGCCTGTACGGCGGCAGCTCCATCACGAACGGCGTGCTCGGCCCGCGCAGGATCGACGACCTGAACACCCGCGCCATGATCACCGCGAACAGTATCCCAACTATATACATGGCGAACACCACCACCCCCGCCGTTCGCACACCCGGCATCAGCTCCCCCGGAAAAAACGCACCCGCGAGAAGTATGTACACCGGCAGCCGCGCTCCGCAGCTCGCAAGCGGCACGACGAGTATCGTCACAAGCCTGTCCCGCTGGTGCTCGAGCGTACGCGCCGCCATCACTCCCGGCACGTTGCACCCCATCCCCACCATGATCGGGATGAACGATTTCCCGTGCAGCCCCATCACGTGCATCACACGGTCCATAAGAAACGCCGCCCGCGCCATGTATCCCGAATCCTCAAGAAAAGCTATCGCGAAAAATAGCAATGCTATGTTGGGCAGGAACGACACCACGCCGCCAACGCCGCCGATCACTCCGTCCGTAACCAACGATCCGAACAGCGTGTCCCCAAGCGACCCCGAAACCACCGCGCCGAGTCGCGCCAACCCCCCGGATATCATCCGCATGAGAGGGTCTCCAAGCGTGAAAGTTAGCGTGAAAACCGCGAACATCAACAGCGCGAACACCGGCAGGCCGAGCAATCGGTGCAACAGCAGTTCATCTATGAGGTCGGAACCCGTTCTGCGCTCCGCCATCGGCCTCACGAGAACTTCTTTTACAAGACCGCTGATGAAACCGTACCGGTGGTCCGCCACCACGTTCTCAGGTTCGTCCCGGAAGATCGATGTCAGGTGCGCACGGCTCCTCTCAACCTCGGCCGTTATCTCCCCGCCGCCCGTATATCCGGCCGTCGCGCGCTTCACCGCCGCGTCGTTCTCTATCAGCTTCACGCAAAACCAACGCATCGACGTCCACGCCTTCAACACCTCCGGCTCCGCCCCGACACGCCGGATCACACTCTCAAGCCGCTCAATCTCGTCCTCGATCTCCGCGCCGTAGAAAATCTTTATCTCCTTCTTCGGGCCCACGCTCTCGAAAAGCGCCACGGCGGCATCAAGCAGTTCCTCCGTTCCTTTGTCCCGCCTCGCCACCGTCTCCACCACCGGCGCTCCGAGCAAGTCCGACAACAGCGCCGTGTTGATCTTGTGCCCGATCGATTCCGCCACATCCACCATGTTGAGTGCTACAATCACCCTCGGCGCGCCAAGCTCGATCAACTGCACCGTCAAGTACAAATTCCGCTCCAAATTCGACGCATCAACAACATCCACTACCACCTCCGGCTTGTCGTTGAGAATGTAGTCCCTCGAAACTACCTCCTCCATCGAATATGCCGCGAGACTGTACGCGCCCGGAAGATCGACAACCCTAAAGTTTCTCCCGCCATGCGCGGCGAAACCCTCTTTTTTCTCGACCGTCACCCCCGGCCAATTCCCCACATGCTGTCTCGATCCGGTCATCGAATTGAAAACCGAAGTCTTGCCCGAGTTAGGGTTGCCTAACAGTGCAATTGTGATTTCACCGATTTTAATCATTTATTTATGCGCTTTTTTTGGTTTTGTTTTTGCGAAATAAGAAACATTTTATTAGACATGGCTATTTAAATCCTGTCTATTCGATAGTTTCGACCTCTATGTCGGCGGCCTCGGATAATCTGAGAGAGAGATACGAACCGCGAACCTTCAGTTCCACCGGATCTCCCAGCGGGGCGACCCTGATAACCTCGGCTTCCGCGCCGCGGTTAAGCCCCATCTCGACGATCCGCTTGCGAATCTCGCCGCTCGCTTTGACCCGCACGATCCGCACCCGTCGCCCGGGCGAAACCGCCGAAAGGGAAACAGTCTCCGCGCCATTCGCATTGCCGCCGTCGCCGAAGTTCGGATTGTGCGGCACGTATGCGTGCTCCTCCGGAAGCGCCGCAGCCCATCTCGAAAACGCCGCAAGCCGGTCCACCGTCTCCCGCCCGAGCGTATGCTCCGCCCGGCACGCGTCCTGCTCCGCCGCCTCACGCCCCACCCCGAGTATGTCGTGGAAAAACCGGAACAACTCCTCATGCGTCCGGTGCACCCCGCGCCCTATCTTCTCCCCTTCCTCCGTCAGCTCCACATTCAACCTCTTGTTGTAGTGCACCAATCCTCTGTCGGCGAGCTTCTTCATGTTGTACGTCACGCTCGGCATCTTCACCCCGAGATATCTCGATATATCGATTATCTTCACCGGCTTCTTTACCTTAGCCAGTATGTATATGGCTTCGAGATAGTTTTCGAGCGCCGGAGTCACTACCGCCCTGTCGAGCATTTCTCACCTCGCCGACAATTAGATTGCTCTAATTATAACGACGCTCCTCAAGTTTTCAATTATTCGTTTTTTTTTACTTGTCAGCTTTAAACGATTGCTGAAAAACAGTGGTATCGCATACAATTAGTCGGGGGCGATCCCATGGGTCGAAAGAAAAAAATCCTTTCCCTGC
>JAKLIR010000464.1 GCA_022709505.1 bacterium
GTATGCGATGACGCCAGACCCTCCGGACGTATGATCCGGCACGCGGTCATTTCCGGGCTCCTCGCCTCCGGCTGCACTCCCATAGACCTCGATATATGCCCCGTCCCGAGCCTTCAGTTCGCGGTCGCCAACTCCGATTCCGTCGGCGGCATCGCCATTTCCGCCGGGCATAATCCCGAAGACTGGAATGCTCTGAAATTCATCCGGCACGACGGTTTGTACCTGAACGCGGGGCAAGGCGACGAATTGCTCGACATCTTCCACCACGGAGTTTTCGACCGCGCGCCTTGGAACGAGATAAAACCGCACCTGAAATCAACCACAGCCATTCGCGACCACATAAACGCCATAGTCGCCGCGGTCGATTCTGCGAGGATCCGCAAAGCCGGGTTCAAAGTCGCCATAGACGCCTGCAACGGAGCTTGTTCGCAGCCCGCATTGGAACTTCTCGAAGTGCTCGGATGCGAGACCGCCGCGATAAGTTGCGAGCCCGGAGAAACTTTCCCGCATGACCCGGAACCGAAACCTTCGAACATGAAACAGTTGAGGGCGCTCGTTCGCGCCACGGGTTTCGACGCCGGTTTCATGCTCGACACGGCGGGAGAGCGTCTCGGAATCGTTACGGACGAGGGTGAATCCCTGCCGGAGGAATTGACTCTCACGATGTGCGCGGCGATCCGCTCGGCTCGAAAGCCCGGCCCCATTGTGACGAACCTTTCCACGACCCGCGCCATAGACGACATAGCAAAAAAACATAAAGTTCAGGTTGTGCGGACTCCGATCGGACAGGCATACGTCGCGGAAGCCGCCTTGAAACACCGTGCGGCGATAGCCGGCGAAGGCAGCGGCGGCGTGATATTCCCGGACATTCAATACGCGAACGACGGGCTTGCGGCCGTCGCCTTCATTCTCGACCACCTCGCGCGCCAAAGAACTTCAATCTCTAAACTCGTCTCTACTCTTCCGAAATACGTCACGATAAAGAAAAACATTCCGCTCGACTACACCCTGATTTTCAAGGTCATCCAGCACGTGCGCCTCGCGGCGGAACGCGAACTGAAGAAATGCGCTATAGACCTGACCGACGGCATAAAAATCAACTGGGAAAACTCATGGCTTCACATCAGGCCGTCGAACACGGAATCTCTGATACGGCTTATCGTCGAAGCGAAAACTGAAAAACGCGCCGAGGAGCTGATCGCTCTCGGAGAGGAACTTATAACAAGATGAAAAGTTCTCCGAAACTGAAGATCAGCATATCGGGCGTTCGCGGTGTTGTCGGCGACACGCTCACTCCCGACCTTCTCATCCGTTTCGCCGAAAGCTTCGGCACGTACATCGGGGGAGGAACCGTGGTGGTCGGGCGAGACACCCGGACGAGCGGCGAAATGGTTCAGCATGCCGTCCTCGCCGGCCTCGCATCCACCGGCTGCTCGGCTGAACTCGTGGACATCTGCCCCGTCCCCACGATCCAGCTCGCGGTCCGCCAGCTCGGCGCCGCCGCGGGTATCGCGATCACCGCAAGCCACAATCCAGTCGAGTGGAACGCTCTGAAATTCATCCGCGGCGACGGCTGCTTCCTTAACTATTATCAGGCCCGCGAACTCCTCGACATCTACCATCAGGGCGACTTCAAGGCGGTGTTCAGCTCCGAAATCAAGAGCCCGAAGAGATACACACGCGCTATCGACAGGCACATCGACGCCATTCTCGAAAAACTCGGCAGACTTCCGGCCGGAAGTCACGGGAAAATGCGTGTCGTCGTGGACTGCGTGAACGGGGCAGGCTCAGTCATGTCCGAGAAACTCCTCAAACGTCTCGGCTGCACCGTAATCGCGATCCACAACAAACCAGACGGTATTTTTCCGAGGCCGCCCGAGCCGCTACCCGAAAATCTCACCGCGCTCTGCGACGCGGTGCGGCGGCACGACGCGGATGTCGGCTTCGCTCAGGACGCCGACGCCGACCGCCTCGCAATCGTCTCCGAAAAAGGACTTCCCATAGGCGAAGACTACACGCTCGCAATCGCGGTTGACCACATTCTCGGCCTTACACCCGGCAACGTGGTGGTAAACCTGTCCACAACACACGCCGTGGACGACATCGCGGCCGCTCACAAATGCAAAATAATCAAGAGCAAAATCGGCGAAATAAACGTCGCCGAAGCCATGAAAGCGGAAAACGCCGTCATCGGCGGCGAAGGCAACGGCGGCGTTATTTATCCATCCATCAACTTCGCCCGCGACAGCTTCATCGGCATGGCGATAACCCTCCACTACATGGCCGCAAAGAAGAAATCACTTTCGCATCTCGTCGCCGCCCTGCCCCGCTACGTCATGACCAAAAAGACAATCCCCTGCCCCACCAACAGGGCGATCGAAGTGACCGCCTTCATGCGCGATAAATTCAAGAACAGCAGAACTGATCTGACCGACGGAGTGAAAATAATCTTCGGCCGCTCATGGGGACTCGTCCGACCGTCAAATACAGAACCTATCCTGCGCGTTATCTCTGAAGCTCCCACAGAGGCGGAATCACAACGCATTAACTCCGAACTCGCCTCATCGGTCAAGACATATCTATCCCGCTGATAAGCAACCAAACGCTCGCACTGCTCTTCATATTCGATACGGAGTTCGCATTAACCCGATTTTTTTGACCAGAATTTTCGATTTAGACTTGAGTGTTGTTGACGAATCCGAGCCAAATCCACACTTTCCGCCAATGTGGGTTGAAATCGTAAAAAGAGATGAGATACAAGACGCATCGAGCGAGAACGAGGGAGCATACTGTTTCGTATGTGACCGAGTTCGAGTCGAT
>JAKLIR010000465.1 GCA_022709505.1 bacterium
TAAAAGCATCGAGACGGCGCACCGTATAGAGGCGCTTTGGAAAGACCTCGGCGGCAAGAAGATATTTTTTGTAGGCAACGAAATCAGAGGCCCGAAAGACAGGGATTTTATCCTATCCAATTTGCCGCCGGAAAAGATCGTCGGCTTCCTCCCCGAGAGTGAAAAAGTGAGGCTCGCCGGGATAGAGAACAGGCCGCCGTTCGACGATCCTGAAATGATCTCGTCGGTCGAAACAATCAAGTCGAACATAGAATCCGAAATTAGGCGTATTAATGACATTTGAATTCTGAGAGGTACGGCTTATGGCCGGAAACGAAAAGAAAAAGAACGGAGACGGAAGCGGCCGGATAGATGGAATGGATTGCTTCGATGCTTCGCGCGTGATGCTCGATGGGATGTCTCGTGACGGCGTGACCAACGTTTTTGAAAGATCGGAATCCATGGAGCCTCGGTGTCGTTTCGGTTCCGAGGGGATATGTTGCAGGATTTGCGCAATGGGTCCGTGCAGGATCGTCTCCGGTAAAAAAGGCAAGGAAACTGGAGTGTGCGGGGCAACTGCCGATACCATAGCCGCGAGGAATTACCTAAGAATGATAGCCGCCGGAGCGGCCGCACATTCGGATCACGCAAGGTCGGTTTGCGAGACGCTCTTGAATGTTGCTCGTGGAAAGATGAAAGACCTTGAGATCAAGGACGAGCAGAAAGTCGTTAAGGTTGCGATGGATTTCGGAATAAAGATCGGCGCGCGGCCTCTGAAAGATATCGCGGCTGAGATAGCGGAAAAGGCTCTCGGCGAGTTCGGGAAACAGAGTGGGGAACTGCTCTACGCCGCGAAGGCGCCGGAGAAGAGAAAGAGGATATGGAGAGAGCAGGGAGTGATGCCGCGCGGGATCGACCGAGAGATCGTGGAGATCATGCACCGCACGCACATGGGAGTGGACCATTCGGTTGACAGCCTGTTGAGGCAGGGAGCGCGCACGGCGCTCGCGGACGGCTGGGGCGGCTCCATGATTGCGACCGAACTTCAGGACATTCTTTTCGGCGCCCCGGAACCCGTGGTCAGCAAGACGAATCTCGGAGTGATCGACAAGGAAAAAGTCAACGTCATCGTGCATGGGCACGAGCCTGTGCTATCCGAGATGATTGTCGCGGCGTCCATGGACGCGTCCCTAATGCGCGAAGCTGAGGCGGCCGGGGCGAAGGGAATAAACATCGGAGGCATTTGCTGCACCGCCAATGAAGTTTTGATGCGGCACGGAATACCCCCGGTGGGGAATTTTCTCTCGCAGGAGTTGGCGCTCGCGACAGGCGCGGTGGATGTCATGGTTGTTGACGTCCAATGCGTGATGCCCGCAGTCACAACAGTGGCATCGTGCTATAACACGGCGATAGTCACGACCTCAAAGATAGCCAGATATGACGGCGCCGAGCATATCGAGATGGATGAAACGGATGCTTACGAGACGGCGATGAAGATAATCCGTCGCGGCATCGATAAATTCAAAACAAGGCCGGTGAATGTGAACGTGCCGGCCGTCACGAGTGACTTCGTGGCGGGGTTCAGCCATGAGACGATCAACTACCTGCTCGGCGGGACTTTCCGTTCCTCGTATAAACCGCTGAACGAGAACATCATCGGCGGAAGGATACGCGGAGTCGCGGGAGTGGTGGGATGCAATAACCCGCGGCTCGGGAATGATCGTGCGCACGTGGCGATGATGATGGAATTGATAAGGAACGATGTGCTTGTGTTGACGACCGGATGCGGCGCGTTGTCGGCCGCGAGAGCTGGTTTGTGTTCTCCAGAGGCGGCGGGACTCTATGCCGGTGAAGGGCTTGCGTCCGTGTGTGAAGCGGTGGGGATACCGCCGGTGTTGCACATGGGTTCATGCGTGGATAATTCGAGGCTTCTCATAGCGGCGACTGCTATGGTGAAAGAGGGCGGGCTCGGCGACGATCTGAGCGACCTGCCGCTTGCCGGGGCGGCCCCGGAATGGATGTCGGAAAAAGCGGTGGCCATCGGACAGTACTTCGTCGCCTCTGGCGTGTACACCGTGTTCGGTGTAACGTGGCCGACGAGCGGCGCAGGGGGAACGACCGAAGAACTGTTCGGCGGAATGAAGGACAAATACGGAGCTTGTTGGGCTTTCGAGCCGGACCCGATAAAGGGCGCGGCTCTCATAATCGAACATATCGATGAGAAAAGAAAAGCGCTCGGGATAGACAAAGCGCGCGAGAGAGTGCTGTTCGATATGGCCAAGAGGCGCGAGCTCGTTTGAACGCAATCGCGGAAAAGTTTTCCGCGAGGAGGGATGAAGAGGATGTCGAAAATAATTTGCGCGGCAGCGATAAGGGGCGCTCACGCGATCGTTGATCGTGCGGAGTCGAAGCTGCGAGAGGCCATCGATTCATTCGGCCCGAATCGCGAAGTAGCGTTCCCAAACACCGCGTACTATCTTCCTGTTATATACGGAGTGCTCGGAGAGAAGGTCGAACGTCTTTCCGACATGGAGAAAATAATCTCGAAGTGCAGAGTGCTGCTTCCGAATTTCGTTACAGAGAAATGCAATCTGCCGTATCTCGCCCCCGCGCTCGATGCCGGGATGGCGACGTTTTTCGCAGAGGAAATAATCGAAGCGATAAGGTATATCGAGCAACCGGATTATTATTGCTCCGGCGAGGACCCTTATGAGGATAACCTCTGGCTCGGAGCGGCCGACGACGTGATCCTGAGGAAACGCGGAGTCGAATTCGTGGACGGAACCGCGCCCGGTTTCGCGGCGATTCTCGGAGCGGCGCCCGATCCAGAGACGGCG
>JAKLIR010000466.1 GCA_022709505.1 bacterium
CTGTATTTTTTGAACAGCTCACACGTATCGTTGCATGCGAAGCAGAACTTTTTGGCCGTGCCGCAGTTGAAGCGGTATTTTTCATAGCGAAAAACCGTCGACACCGCGCCTTTTGTGGACGATTCGATCTCCTTTGCGCCTGAGCCGGAAAAACGCGCCAGAACGCGAACGGCGTGGTCCGTGAGCAAAACGGCGGTCTCGTCGCGGCCGCGCCCGATGGCTTTGAAATAAGTGGCGAGGAACACAGTGATCATATTGCGGTTTGCCTTCGCGCCGTCTTTTATTCCGGCCTCCAGAGCTTCGCGGATGCACGGCGGGTGATGAAGGTTGACGATTGAAAGTACGGGGCGGGCTGCGTCTGGTGATGATTGCCGCGCCGCCTGGAGTTCGCGGACATCGGAAACCTTCACCGTGTATTTCGGTTTCTTGTCCACCTCAATTTTTGCAAGACCGTACAGGCGGCACAGATATTCACTTGGAGCGTGGTCAACCGGCGGAATCGGGCGGGGAACCGCCGCAAGCGCTTTCACATGGTCGATGCCGCGTTCCATCTCATCTATTGTCAGGAACACCTTATGCATACCGCTCGTGTTGTGAATTGAATTTGGCAGCCGGAACTGGCGGCGCGATGAGTAAATGGAATCATCAATGAAAAGTCCTCCGGCTTCTTCTTCGATCATTTTCGCCATGGCTTTGTTGACCAGGTGATTATTCACATCCAGAGGCTGTTCGAAACACCGGAAATCGACGACGACATGAAACCCGCGCCCTCCGGTATAAAACATCTGGTAGGGAACTCCTTTCCTTTCAAAAAAACGAAGAAGTTTGAGCGTAAAGAATGCCGCCTCCTTGAGGTCCCGGATTGGCTTCTTCTCTCCGGCGTCGAAATCAAATCCGAAATCGACAAAGCATTCCTTCGGAATAGCGGCTTCGATTGCCGCCAGTTCCTGCTCGCGATCCTTTATGAGCAGCGCGGATGGTGACGGCTTCAGATTCAGGAACCTCTCGTGGTGGAGTTTCGCTTCTCTATACTTCTCCCGCGCATCTGCGTATTCCACGGGGTAGTGATTCAACGTCGTGTAAATGTTGTAGTTGTCGAACACGGACGCATACTTTTCCGCATAGCTAGGCAGGTCTTCAAGAAGAACCCAATAGTGTTTGTAATCCTTGTCTGTTTTCCATTGCGGGTAGATCGCGTCGTGCGCGAAACCGAACGCATCGTAGAAACGCTGGGCAAAATTTATCGGCCCGCGCTTTTTCATGTATGCAGCGCTATGCAGGTGCCAGTATTCTCGGAACAATCTCATCCAACGGATTACCTATTATGAGAAGTAAAAAAGCCCGGCATCATGCGATCACTCGCATAACATCCGGGCTTGATTATTCGATTCCTGATTCGGATTCAATCAGGTTCGATTATTCAATACCATCATACAATATTTGTTATCTGCCTTTTCCCCTTATTCTCCTTCATTTTAAGCAAAGAGAGACTGTTCGGAGCAGTTTCGATTATATTAAACTGATAGTGTGACATTCAGTTTATCTGAATAATGCATGCTATTCATTGATTGATCCTCTTAATTTAAATAACCCTTGAGTTTAACAAAATTGCCACTATTCCCCTCGGCAATATTATGCTTTCGTTATATTGCGACATCCCACCAGGGCGCAAGGCGAGACATAATATGAGAGTCCATATTTTCTCCTCGGTAGTATTTTAATAGGTCTCTGCTGTTCACTTTTGCTTTTTCCAATTTGCTTCTCAGATTGTGCCAATAGGAGGCTCTGAGAGCATAATTCACCTTATTCTCCGGTATGTTGTTCTTTTCATTTTCTTCAACCCATATCAGGTTTTTCCAGAGTAATGCGGCAGGAGTCAATGCGGGTTTTATCTGCTGAAGTATTGCAGACATCTTAATCGGGTCATTTTCCTGTAGTGATTTTCTGTACAGCTCTCGGCAGCATTGTTCATTCATAGCCACTTCATACGCCCATTCAGCATGATCCCGCACCCATTGGTTCACATCGTTTGTTTTCAAGTCACGAAGAATATCCGCTGCTTCATCCATATTGAGCCACGGAAGTATCGAAACTGCCAAGCATCTCTCTCGTGCAACATCCTTGGTAAGATAATTGTCTCTCAGAAGATTGAACATATATTTTTCAGCCCCGTTGGCAATAGAAGCAAGGGCTATTTTCATGATTTCAAAATCGCTCAACCATTTGTCATCAAGTATTTTTATTCGCAACAAATCATGCCGATTTGTCCCACATCGTTTTATGTCCCATAAAGCTATCATTATTTCATCAGTTCCATAGCAGCGTTTTATCACAGTTCTTGTTCGATTTTTGGCGTGTATATCCCAAACCCTATCAGGGTCGTACTTAATGTAGAGGCAAAGAATATCATCCGTAAATATTTCCATCCTTGGGGATATGGTTCGCGTTTTCTCCGTATGGTCCAGATATGCTTTTCCAAATCCGGCAAAATCAACCTCATTGTTTTCAGACCATTTCTTAGGAAGGTTGTAAAATCTTATTTTATTAATCCAGCTATAAGACCAACAGTTGATTCGCTCTCGGTCTTTTCTCCATAATTCCGCATCGCGTTTTAGCGCAGAGTTGTCTCCCTGGGCCATTTGTAAAAATGTTTCTATATTTTCGCTGTCATCGTTCTGTCCCCATGTTGAAAAAGAAGTTGACCTTATCTCGACACGATGCATAGGAGGTTTTTGACGAATACTATCGAGACTTCCGTCACTGTTCAATATATATTC
>JAKLIR010000467.1 GCA_022709505.1 bacterium
GGGTTTGGTGTAATTCTGTTCGGCGGGGACGAGAACGTCCGCAACGCCGAACGAGGAGCTGTCGCCGATCTCCTTCTGAGCGTCGGTGAGCTCGCGTTCGGTGTGACTTAGGATGAGTTTTTGTGAGAAATCGCTTCTGAAGTCCTCGGCGTCTCCGTGTATGAGGCCGCCGCCGATGTCGATTTTTTTCAAGTCGGCCGGTTCGAGGTAGAGACGCTTCACCTCGTTGAAGTACTCCTCTGAAATTCCGTTTTTAGCCGGATCGCCGGTCACCATTTTTTCGAGCACTTTGAATGACGATATGTCCGCGAGGTGCGCGTAAATGCGGTAGCCTTCGCCCCAGAGGGTTCGGAAGAACAGAATGCTCGTCTCCACCGGATGCGGGGAAAACTCCGGGCGCACTTCGAGCCCGTCTATGTTGTTCCACGCGTCGAATTCGAGGTCGTGGATGTCGAAATATGTCGAGAAAACTGATTCGTCCCTCCCGATGAGCGCTGAAAGTTTTTTAAATACCGAGGCTCTCACGAGGGGGGTTGCGTAATATTTTATCCTGTGGTCGGACCGCATGAGCACAGTCAAACCGTTGAAGTGGTCGTCGTGCGCGTGGGTGTGGAATATTCCTTCGATCTCATTCACGCCGATCCCGAGCGAGTTCAGGCTGTGCAGCAGGTTAGGGCCGGCGTCTATGAGGTAGAGTTTCCCTTGAAAAGTTACGATGCTCGCCATGCACGGGCGATGGACGTCCCACCCGTCGCCTTCTCCGGAGTGAATGATGGAGAAATATTCACGCCGCGCTTCGTAGTGCCCGAGCCTGTAGCTCGCCTCGAACTCCTGTTTCGGGAGCAGGTTCAGATCGACGGACACGGATTCCTTCCCGAGGGAGAATTCATAGACATTCGTGCTCACGCGGCGGATGAACGCTCCGTTGCGGATCTCAACCGGCGAGTCGCCCACGGCGCGCGTCTCGACGAGTTCCTCGGTTTTTAGAATGTGGTCGAAAGCGAATTTCAGCTTGAGCCGCATCATCATGCGGGCCTTTTCGGGGGGTATCCCGGCGGCTGTTATTTCTTCCTCCGAGGTAAGCCCGTAGTTGCCGCGATAGATGTATTCAGCCTGCGCCTTCAACTGGTCTTCAGTGCCGATGAGGAGCGGGCGAGCACCTGTGTTGTTCGGGTGTCCGGGCAGCAGCATGCCCTGCCGGTACAGCATCTGAAGAACCGGGAACTCGGATAGGTTCGCGAAGCGCTCGTTCTGGATCGCTATGTCGGAGAGCAGGATGGCGTTCGGGCCTGTTTCGCATGTCACGCCCTTCACCTCCTGAGTCGCGATAAGCCCCATCCGCATGAGGTGTTTCACGCTGTCCGCCGGGCAGCCGCATTGAATGTACAGTCCGGCTTCGGGTATCTCGACCCAGAAGACGCCCGGGGACACCTTTATTTTTTTCATTTTCTCCTCCGGCGCCCGCGGGCCGCCCATCTTCGATTCTTACGGCGAATCGGAAGCAACGAGACTCTCTTTCCCGTCGGATTGTGGTTGTCGTCCGCGTCGAACTCCAACCGCAGATTTGCATGTATGGCGCATCTGAAAATCATCGATTATTTTGAATATACGACTAAATGGGATTTGTTACAACCACCGGCTGAAAGATCAGAATTTCGAGTAAAGGCGTGTCGGGAGCACGCGAAGCAGTCGTGCGATCACGCCCCAGCGGCGCGTGACATAAGCGATCTCCCGTCCCTTCATTACAGCCGCGAAAATTTGCCGCGCGGCTCGCTCCGGGGTCGCGACCCAGAACAGGCCTTCCTGTCCCTTGGACATCGGCGTATCGACATTGCCCGGCCTTATGTCGATCACATGGATGTCCTTCCCGGATTTCACCGCTTTCAGGCGAAGCCCTTCGAGGTAGTTGGATACGAACGCCTTGGACGCGCTGTACGCCGGATGCCCGTCATTCCCCCGCAAGGCCGCTATGGAGGATATCCCCGCCAAGCGCCCGCTCCCCGCGCGCTCGAAACATCCGTACGCCGCGTTCGCTACTGCCGCGAATCCAGCCACATTCACATCGATCACTCGCTTCGTGCCTTCCCATTCGAGTTCTCTCGTGAAGACATCCACTCCGGCGCTTATCACGACAACCTCCGCGCCGTTCATTTCGTCGAACAGTTCCGTCAGCCCGAGCGCCGCTGACTCCGGTTCGCCGAGATCCATCTTTTTTACGTAGCTTTTCGTTCCGAGCCCGGCGCCGAGTTTCTCGAGCAGATCCTCCCGCCGCGCGGTGAGCCCGACCTCGAACCCGTTACGGGCGAACTCACGCGCGAGTTCAAGCCCGATCCCCGAGCTCGCGCCTACTACTATCGCTTTTCTCTTCTCATTCATCGAGATTCTCCGCCCCGCTCTATCCGGAACAAATAATACCATTTTTAGCCGATATGCCGCAAATCGTTCGGAAACTTCGAGAGATGGCGGAAGACGGTTTATTACGTTTCAAACAAAATGCGATATCTTTTTTAAAGAAGGCCGCGGGAGCAGCCTTGCCGCGCGTTCCGGCGCGGAGCATCGTAACGAGGGAAACACTCTGTCTATGAAAGGTACGCCTCTCACAAACTTCCGTTTTTGGCTGCTTCCACAGCGTCCGTCATCCCGGGCCGAGACCCGGGATCCATGGGGACACGATGTCAGGGGGGGGTTCGGGGCGGAGCGGGCGGGCTTTGAAAGGCTGAAACCGGTTGATTACGGAGAAATCACTTCAAGGTTATCCGGGCGTTCCG
>JAKLIR010000468.1 GCA_022709505.1 bacterium
GCGAAGCATCATTGAAGATTCCGACGCTCAATGGTCAGCAAACACAATACCTGTTGATCGGGCTCGTGATCTGTTTCGGCGGTATGCTTTTCGGAATTCTCCAGTATGTCAGAGTAAAAAGCCTTCCCGCGCACAAGTCGATGCTCGAAATGGCGGCGATTATATACGAGACATGTAAAACATATCTCGTGCAACAGGGCAAATTCCTCGCCATCCTCGAAGTCTTCATCGGCGCATGCGTCGTGTTCTATTACAAAGCCCTGCAAGGGATGCCGTGGAGCGGCGTTATCCTGATCCTCGCATGGTCGGTGGTCGGGATACTCGGCTCGTACAGCGTTGCGTGGTTCGGGATCAGGATGAACACGCTGGCGAACGGCCGCATGGCGTTCGCTTCGCTCGAAAAGAAACCGATCAAGCTCGTCAACATCCCGCTCGACGCCGGAATGAGCATCGGAGTTCTTCTCGTCAGCGTCGAACTCATTATGATGCTCCTCATCCTGCTGTTCGTCCCCAGAGAATACGCGGGCGCTTCATTCGTGGGATTCGCGATCGGCGAATCTCTCGGCGCCAGCGCTCTGAGAATCTGCGGCGGTATCTTCACGAAAATCGCGGACATCGGCTCCGACCTTATGAAGATCGTCTTCAAGATCGGCGAAGATGATCCGAGAAACCCCGGAGTCATCGCGGACTGCACCGGCGACAACGCCGGCGACAGCGTAGGCCCGACCGCCGATGGTTTTGAAACCTACGGCGTAACAGGCGTCGCTCTCATCAGCTTCATCTGCCTCGCGGTGAAACCCGAATTCCAGACCGAACTTCTCACATGGATCTTCGTCATGAGAATTCTCATGATCGTCACCTCCGTTGTGTCCTTCCTGATCACAAAGGCTTACGGGAACATGGTCCACGGGAACAAGGAAACCGTCGATTACGAAAAACTGCTGACCCTCCTCGTATGGTTCACATCGATCCTGTCCATAGCCATGACCTTCGGTATCAGCTACTGGCAGCTCAGCAGCCTCGGCGAAAACCTTTGGATCAAACTTTCGATCATCATCAGTTGCGGCACGGTGGCTGCGGCTCTGATCCCCGAATTCACGAAAATCTTCACCAGCACGAAATCAGGGCACACGAAGGAAGTCGTCTCCGCGGCTAAAGAAGGCGGCCCTTCACTCACGATCCTTTCCGGTATCGTTTCCGGTAACTTCAGTGCTTTCTGGATCGGCCTCGTAATGGTGCTTCTGATGTTCGTGGCGTATCTCGCAAGTAACACCGGACTCTCGACTCTCATGATTTATCCGTCCATCTTCGCCTTCGGTCTCGTCGCATTCGGGTTCCTCGGAATGGGCCCGGTCAACATCGCGGTGGACAGCTACGGCCCGGTGACGGACAACGCCCAGTCGATCTATGAACTCTCTCTCATCGAAACTCTTCCGAACATCGATAAAGAGATAGAAAAAGATTTCGGCTTCAAACCGGATTTCGAGAAGAGCAAACTTTATCTCGAAGAAAACGACGGCGCGGGCAACACATTCAAGGCGACTGCGAAACCGGTTCTCATCGGAACCGCCGTGGTCGGCGCCACCACCATGATTTTCTCACTCATTCTCGTTATCAAGAGCACTCTCGGCATCGATGACCCGGCCGTCATTCTCAGCATTCTCAATCCTTTCGCGATCCTCGGTCTCATGTGCGGCGGAATGGTCATTTACTGGTTCTCCGGCGCTTCCATGCAAGCCGTAACAACCGGCGCTTATCAGGCCGTCGAGTACATCAAGCAACACATCAAACTCGACGATAAAGCCTCCAAGAAGGCCTCCGTTGATAATTCAAAGGAAGTTGTTAAGATCTGCACGACATACGCGCAGAAAGGTATGTTCAACATCTTCCTCGCGATCTTCTCATTCGCGCTCGCGTTCGCTTTCTTCTCGGCCGCGGACAAATCCAATCCTTATCCCGCCGCCTTCTTCGTGTTCTATCTCATTTCCATAGCCGTTTTCGGCCTTTTCCAAGCTATTTACATGGCTAACGCCGGCGGATGCTGGGACAACGCCAAGAAACTCGTCGAAGTGGAACTGAAAATGAAAGGCACCGAACTTCACGACGCGACAGTCGTCGGCGACACAGTCGGCGATCCTTTCAAGGACACATCTTCAGTCGCTCTTAATCCGATTATTAAATTCACAACCTTGTTCGGATTGCTCGCGATGGAAATTGCCATCTCCGCCAGCTTCGTTAAGATTGCTCCTCGCATCGGATTGGTATTCCTTCTCATCGCTCTCATTTTCGTATGGAGATCCTTCTACAAGATGAGAATCCCAGCCAAATAGGCAAACTGCTTATTCGACAAATTAAAACGCCGCTGTGAAAACAGCGGCGTTTTTTTTTGCACATATCGTATATAGCGATCACAGAAAATCATAATGTATTTCAATAAGTCTCTAATAACATCTTATCGCCATTCTTTTTTTGCATTATGAAAACCAATATGTTTCCAGCTCTTTCCGTGGCGCCGTTCAGGTTCGTTTCTTTATAACGACGGTTCGGGCGGCCATGTCTCCCACTCTTTGCCAATTATCCGTCAAACTCACGAGAAGTATTCCCACCAAGAAATTAAAGAAACCATCCGCGAACATTAAAAGGTTCCTGAGAAGTCCCCTGCCGAATCCGCATCTTTTCATATCCGTTCCCACAACTTCGATTTTAACAGCCCATTTTCCGGGCGTCTGACCCCATTTACCCTCAAGAAAACCGAAAACG
>JAKLIR010000469.1 GCA_022709505.1 bacterium
ACTGGATACTGTTTTCATCGATTTTTTTCGTGGGTTTTCTGTGGAAGAGAAAGCCGGTACCAAGCTTCGTGATTTTGTCGTTCATGCTCGTGCTTTACTATTTCATGACCGGTGGCGGGCCGTCCATTCTTCGCGCAGTGATAATGGGCCTCGTTTTCCTTGCGGCGCTGCTGTTCGGAGCGGATTACAGGGCGGAGGAAGCCCTTTTCATCGCGGCGCTTCTGATGATGGTGCTGAATCCTTTCACGATTTTTGAAGTGGGCGCTCAGCTTTCATTTCTCGCGAGCGCGGGAGTGATATTCATTTACCCGGCGTTCGCGGCTTTCGTTCGTGGAGGCGGGTTTTGGAAAAAGGTTGTTCGTCTTTTTCTGCTGTCGGCGTCGGCGCAGTTACTGATCTATCCCGTGTTAGCATTTTATTTTAACCAGTTCTGCACCGTTTCGCTTATCTCGAACCTTATCGGCGTTCCGATCGCCGGGGTGATGATGCCGCTCGTTTTCGTGACATGTATCGCAGGCATGGTGTCTTCCTCGCTTGCGACCGTTCCCGCATTCGTGCTCGGTCTCATGGCGAAGTTTCTTTTATGGTTCGTGAGAATGTTCGCGGGTTTGACGTTCAGCAACATAGACGTTGCTTCGCCGTCGATGATATGGATGGCGCTGTTCGCGATAGGTGTCGTTACGTTGGTTTGGACGCTGCGGCGCATGGCGGACGGCACGGATGAGCAGATCGTTACCGGTTGGCTCGCCATAGGGGCGATCGGATGTTTTCTGATCACTTCGGCGCTTTGGAAACCGCCGCTGAGGGATATAAGAGTGACGTTTTTCGATGTCGGTAAAGGGGACGCCGCGCTTGTCGAGCTGCCGGCCGCCGCTCGCGGAGGAAGAACGTTCAACCTCCTTATAGACGGCGGCGGAGCGGTGGGTGAGAGAGCAAAGTCGTTCGATCCCGGTGAAAAAGTGGTTGGGGCGGAACTTAGAAGACGGGGAATAAGGCGTTTGGATGCGGTGCTTCTTTCACACCCCGACGCGGATCACATGAACGGACTTTCGTGGATCGTGGATCATTATAAGGTGGGCATGTTCATGGATACGGGTATTCCGGCGGCGGAATCGTGCGAAATAACTCATGACGAGAAAGCTTGCGCGAGAATTAAGCTCTTGAAGGGGAACAGCGGGAATCTGTCATTAGATCCAATGCAGTCGAATATTTATGAAAATATTTTGAAAACACTTATGCGAAACAAGTCGAAGTACGAACTTGTTCAAGCTGGATACGAATTTACCCTTCCTTCGGGTGTTGAGCTGAAAATTATGTCGCCGGACAGATATCTGCTCGCATCGGAGAAAGACAACCGGAACGACCTATCGGCAGTAGTGCGCATCAGTCTCGGGAAGGGTGTGCTTCTAATGCCCGGAGATATCGGGCTTTCAACGCAATCGAGGCTGATATGGCTGTATGGAGACGCCTTGCGAGCACGGATTTTAAAAGCACCGCACCACGGAAGCAGAAATGCGAAACTCACGGCTTTTATGCGAAAGGTGGATCCGTATTATTATGTGGTGTCCTCCATGGACTGGTTCAATCGGAACAACTCGGATGAATCCGAAATAAAAACGGAATCATCAGCCATCCCCCATGTTCTCAAAACTTCCTCGGCAGGCGACATCGTTTGCACCATAACTCGGGATGGTTTCGCGAGATGCAGGACTAAATATATTTATTAATAAGAGGCACGATCCTTCGAAAGAATCCGCATGTATTTTTTTCGTCTTGCAACATCTGCTAAAATTACCGTTATGAAAAATTTCGGTTAAGAATATCGTGGATGGTTTATTGTGGCGTTTTCAGGAATTCAATTAAAGTTAAACGGGATGCCTTTGTGGGGGGTGGCCATACTCGGCGTCGCGGCATTAATTTCTTTAATCGGATATCACCGGTATCTCGTTCGAATCGAATTTGAAAAAAATACGGCCCCGATCATACTCAGGGCGGCGGCTTTTTTTATAATGCTTATTTTCCTCTCCGGTCCGGAGGTTCACTATGACGGAAGACGGCGGGTTGAAAAGAAAACGGCATTCATAATAGATGATTCACAGAGCATGATGTTGTCGGATGGAGAAACGACGGATAGGCTGGAAAGGGCCTTAAGCGACGCCGGAGTTATTCTGAAAAAATACGGCCGAGATGTAAGTTTATTCAGAGCGTCGGAGGATATTGAGCCAGTCGGGACGCTTACAGAATTAATGGGCAAAACGCCGCTCGGCGAGGAGACGAAGCTCGCGGCCGCTGCGACGAAATTACCTTATATCACGGGAGAGCCTTATACGGATGTCGTTATTTTCTCGGATGGGAGAGACACTTCCGGAGCGACGCCTGATGCGTTCCCTTCGACGGTGAGAATTCATGCTGTCGGATACGGTTTTTCTTCGGAGGAGGCGAACGCGGGAATAAAAGAGTTGTCAGCGCCGGAATTCGCTCTCGTGGACACGGACGTAAAAATCGGCGGCTATATTTATGCAAACGGATTAAGCGCGGGAAAGAAAGCCGGAGTGGAATTTTACGAGGGGAACGGGCGAATCGGCAACATAATGATCCCGCTCGGCGCGAACGGCTCCGGTTTGTACCATTTCGAATATATATATAAATCAAAGACGCAGGGCCTGAAAACGATCACGGCGAAAGTGAAAGTGGAAGGCGATGATCGTATTCCCGAGGATGACGAACGTACCGTATTCGTGAATATTTTGACCGAGAA
>JAKLIR010000047.1 GCA_022709505.1 bacterium
CGTCTTTTCCTTCGCTTCATTCCCAAGGAATCGTCGATACCCGGGTCGGGCGCCTCTCTCGACGAAACTTTGAACTCTCTCGATACCGGAAAGCCGATCAGTCTCTACACCGATGAAGCCGGGGAGGGGCGCTGCATTCGTATCACGGCAGAATAATCCCGGCGGATCATCGTCCCGCTTTCTGCTCCGTGCCGGCGTTTTTCACCGCCGCCTTTTTCTCTCTTTTCGTGCTTAAAATGACACCCGACACGACGGCGTGGCCGGGCTCCATCGCGATTTCCTCGAAGTTCGCTTTAAGTTTCAGATGTGCGACCGGCTCGGCTTTGGCTCGGGAGAACATCCTGTTGAAATCAGTTCTCGAAAGGATCGGGTTGATCAAGCCGATGAGAGGCCGGAGCACGCCTTTTCCGGGCCCCACGCCGAACGCTTTCACGTGATCGAGATCGAGCAGGAGGTTCTTCTCCTCGCTTATCACAAGCCTACCGCACATGGACAACGGCTCTCTCAGGCCGAGCAGAGACGCGAGTCCGGACGGCCTGCGTAGCGTCACGCAATCGCTGTCGATCCTCACCTGAAGCCCTCTCGCCAGAGGGCTCCTCGCGATGATGTACGCTTCGAGGTCCTCGTCGAGTATCGTCACGAACCAGTGCGCTTCGCCCACGCTGCCGAGGCGCGCCCGGTTCCTTATGAACGTCTGGAAAGGGGAGAAGACGAAGCCGCGCGACTCCGCCCTCAGGAGCTCTATCCGCAGGTCGCCGACCTTCAGGCCGCGGATTTCCACAATCACTCTCCGGCAGTATCCTCGGAAGAGAAAGGCGAAGCGGGACGCTTCTATGTGAACGAACGCCGCTTCCGCTCCCGATGCGATTTTCATCAGCTTCTGTTCAAGCGATCGCTCTATGGGACTGAACGGGTTCAGCCCGAGTATCCCGCTTATCAGAACGTAGAAGTAAACTCTCATCCGCAACTCCGAATTCGGCGCGTGCTCCGCGCCGCAAGCCCGACGACCAATATTCTCATACTCATTCCCGGCAACTTCAACCCCGGCGCCCAAGGGGAGAAATTGCGAAAAGCTGCGATTCGCGGCGTTGCGGACTGCGACTCGCGCTCGGTCACATACGTTCGAGTATGCTCCCTCGCGCTCGCTTGCCGCGCCTTGCGCCTCACCGCTTTTGGCAATTTCTCGCGGGATAATAAGGTAAAAGAAATGTCTCTCGCATGGATTTCTTCGATACAACGTCCTCTGAAGAATTCGAATGGATGTCAGTGAAGACCATGAGCGTACAGGCCTCTTTCCGATGCTCAGCGACATAGAGCTTTTATCTGGGGGCGCGGGCGTCCCGCCTGCTCTTTGGTTCTTTGCATATTAACGTTTTATGTAGCGCCGGGTCTCGGCCCGGTGGGTCTCCGCACCCGGCGGCCCAAGGGAAAACTTTTGAAAAAGTTTTCCCTTGGGAATCCCTTTCAAAACTTCTTGCATCGCAATTCCTGCTTCGCATCGGAATTGCTTCCCATTATCCCGGAAAAAGATGGATTTCTCGTTACAGTGCTCCGCGCCGTAACGGAATGACAGGGCCGCTCCGCGGCCTGTATATAAGTTGCGTTCGAGTTGTAGGGGCGGGTCTCCGCATCCGGCCGGTGTTGCGAGATTTTCATGAAGTAATTTCTCAGCCTTCCACCGGGGAAACTTTTTCAAAAGTTTCCCCTTGGGCCGCCTCTCGAAGAATTGATTCCCGGAAACGGGCTCCGATGCTATAATGTGCGAAATCAAAAACACAAGAGGAACTGAAATGATAAAGATAAACAAGGCGAAATGCACTAAATGCGGACTGTGCGCGGCTGTGTGTCCGGGGTTGGTAATAGAAACGCGGGAGGGGAAGCCGGAGTTCGCGCACGCCGAATCTTGCATAAATTGTTATCATTGCGTTGCCGTGTGCCCGGTCGGCGCGGTGAGCTGCGACGAGTTTCCGCTCGCTTCGTTCAAGGTCGTCGGAGCGGCGAAACCGGCTTCCGAGGCCGGCGCGCGGAACCTGCTCATGCAGCGCCGCAGCATTAGGGAATTCAAGGATAAGGCCGTCCCGAGGGAACTTCTGGAAAGGCTCGTCGAAACCGCGTTTCACGCTCCGACCGCTCACAACGGACAGCCGGTTCAATTAGTGGTCGTCACGGACAAGAAGATCATTAATAAAATCGATATGCGCGTGACGGCGATGTTCAGAAAAGGTTTGACGCTGGTAGATAATCCCGTGGGATCGAGTCTCATCTCCGCGATAGGCGGCGCGAAGACGGCGGACATGTTGCTCGGCCACAAAGGGGATCTCGAACGGTTCGAGAAAGCCGGCTATCCCCGGAACCTTCATGTTTTTCGCGATGCGCCGGCTCTCGTGCTTGCTCACACGGAGCACGGAACGATTACCGGGCGGGACGACTGCAACATAGCCTTGAGCCATCTCACGTTCCACGCGTCGGCGGCGGGACTCGGGGTGTGCTGGATCGGATATATCGTGGCGGCCGCACGGATGGACCCGACGCTGAAAAAACAGCTTGGAATACCGATCAAGAATTCGCTCCAGTGTGCGTGCATACTCGGCTGGCCGAAATATAAATACAAAAGGATGATCCCCCGTAAACAAGGCGCGGTTAAATGGGTGGAGTCGGACTGATCGGGCCGCATCCCGGCGCGGCCTGAGCTGCGGAATGCTTGGAGGTATGATAATGAAAGAAAATCCGAACATAGTGATCTTCGGCGCTGGAGCGATAGGCGGCTCAGTGGGCGCGTGGGTGGCTGAGAAATACGAGAACGTTCAGATGCTCGACGTGGGAAAGGTCGCGGAAGCCATGAAGTCGCGCGGCATAACGACCTACTTGGAAGGCGGGAAAGAGCATGCGACGACGGTAAGGGTTAAAGTGATAGACGACATCTCGCAGGCGCAGTCGCCGGATGTGATCGTGATAGCCGTGAAGAACTACAGCCTCGACGCGGTGTCGAAAATGATAAGAGAAAAAGTCGGCGACGAACCGATAATAATCGCGCTCCAGAACGGCATCGATAATCAGGAGATACTGCCGAAATATTTTTCAAAAGTAATCTACTGTGTGATCAGCTACAACGCGTGGCTCGACGAGCCGGCGGTTGTGGGTTATCAGAAACGCGGCCCGCTCATTTTAGGCACTGTTGACAACGGGCTTCAACCCGAGATGAAGAGGATCGCCGAAATATTCAACCTCGGCGTCGAGACCGTGGTTACCGAGCACCTTCAGGACGCCGCTCGCTCCAAGATGATCGTAAATCTCACCAATTCGCTTACGACGCTAATCGGACATCGCTATAAGGAAATATCGGACCCTGCGCTTTTCCAGAAGCTTCTCTCGAATCTCACTTTCGAAGGCGTTCAGATAATAAAAGCGGCCGGCTACAAAGAGTGCAAACTCGGCGGCATGCCCTCTTGGACGATAATGACGCTCGGGGCGAAGCTGCCGCGTTTCATAACCAAAAAGATGTTCGAAAAGAACGTGAAGAAAATGGTTTTAAGCAGCATGGCGCAGGATATCCTTCAGAGGGGTGGACAGGACTCGGAGCTCGAATCCCTGAACGGCTATTTCATCAAGCTCGCGGATGAACACGGGATCAAGATTCCGTTCAACAGGGCCGTCTATGAGCTGTGCCGCGCGGAGTTCGCCAAACCGAAATTCACACCGCTCGACGTCAAAGACGTTTGGGAAAAAGTTCAAGAAAAGATGTAGCCGCACCCGACCGCTCAAGGGGGCGCTTTTGAAAAGCGCCCCCTTGAGAATCCCCCGCAAAACTTTTACTTTCGCAATGCCGCTGAAACCACGCGGCATTGCTTATGTCCACCCGGCCTTTGTTCCATGATATTTCAATTGCAAGTGATATGGCGCCCGCAAATGGAAGTTTTGCGGTCGTGCCCGGATAGAGTCTTTTCCGCCGCTGGAGAGAGGTCAGTCGGACCTTTTTTCGATCCAGCGGAGGGCGGTTTCGAGGATGGCGTCTTTCTCGGGCTCGTTGTAGATTTCGTGATAAAGTCCTTCGTAGAGGATGAACTCTTTGTCTGTCGATGCGGCTTTTTCATAGAACTCGCGTGCGGCCGTCGGGCAGCAGATCCGATCGTCGCCGCCGTGCTGGAAAAGCACCGGGCTGTTGAACTCGCCCGCTCTTGCGGACAGATCGTCCATCGCCCAAAAAATCTGGTTCGCGAATCCGATGCTCATTATTTTGAACACCAGCGGGTCGGCTATGTAGTCTTCGACGACCTTAACGTCGTGGCAGATATCCCATGGGTTCAGTTCAGATTTGATCGTGAGCTTCGGAATGAACCTTGAGAGGAACAAGCCGATCTTTTTTTTCAGCGGGCTTACTTCGGCGGCGAATCTTATAGGAAGGCCCGAAAGCACGAATCCTCGTATTCCCGAGCCGTATGTCAGAGCGTAACGCGCGCTTATGAGAGACCCGTTGGAGTGCCCGAGCATGAACAGCGGGAGCGAGCCGATCTTTTTCTGTACCATCCCCCTGAAGAAATGGAGGTCTTCCGTGAATTGGTCGAACCTGTCTATGTGGCCGCGTTTGCCGACGGATTTTCCGTGGCCCCGGTTTTCCATCATGTGGAACGAGTATCTGTTGTCCACGAGGAATTGTTCCACGTGTGCGTAGCGGCCGATGTGTTCCGCGAGCCCGTGAACGGCTATAACCGCGCCGCGCGGGTTGTCCGGTATGTTCTCACGGAATCTGAATCTGTCTCCGGTGTTGGAGATGAAATAGCTTTCATTGATCACGGCTGTCCCCCTTGCCCGGGAGGGGTTGCTCCCGGCTTCCGTGTTATTTTCCACGAAACCGCGCTGTAAAACAAGAGCGCGGGGTTGTATGGCCCCGCGCCCGGTGGATCTTTTTAGTCTTCCGGCGTCGTCGCCGGGTTGATGGTTGTTTATTTCTTGTCGGACAGATTTCTTCCCTTGAAGTAGTCTTCCCACAGTTTGTCGGGAAGATCGGGATTGACCGTCAGGTCCGAGAAAAGCATGACTTGCACGAGCTTCGAACCTTCATATTCCTGAAAGCCGAGGAACATCATAGACTTCGGGTCCACGAACAGTTCCACTTTGCTGATTCCTTTGTTCGCCTTGATGTCCTTGGGGATCATGGTGATCATGTAGATATCGGCCGGTTTTTTGCTTCCGGACTTCAGGGTCAGGTAGCCGGTGTTCTTATCGAGGTTGTAGTCCTCTTTCGTGTAGAGAGGCGATTTGGCAAGAGTCACCTTGCCGGTTTTGAAATATCCTTCGAAGCGTTTCATCGTCTTTCCGATCGAGAGGTCGCCGACCTCGTTGCCTCTCAGGTCTCTCATGTCGGGAACCGGTTTCCAGTAAACTTCTTTTCTGGAAGCGATCATGAGGATTTTGAGGGCGGCTTTCCAGACGAGAGCGATCGGCAGCTTTTCGAACTGTTTGTTCGAAAGATAAGGGAAGACGATGTAGATCGTGTCATCGTTCTTGTATCCGAAATTCAGCGCCGTGCCGCTCGTGTAAAGAAGCATGTAAGCCACGCCTTTGTCGATGAGGGAGCCGCTGTTGACATCTTCGTTTAGCGAGAGTTCGTACGTGAGCAGCGCTTTGCCCGGTTTTTTGAATCGGACGTCGAACACGCGGTAGTCCCAATCCACCTTATCTCCCGGTTTTACGAATTTCGGGAAGTTCTTTATGAATGATTCCGTCCTGATGTTCCATGAGAAAAGTTTGCAGTGATAGCTGTTTACTTTGCCGTCCCATTTCTTCTGAAGGCTCGCCCAAAGTGTTTGGGGCGTGTATTCGGCGGCCTTCGCCGGCGTTGTGAGGATCAGAACCGAAAAAACAAAACTTACAATCGTCAGAACCGTAGCTAATCTTGCATTTCGCCGCATGTAGCATTCACCTCTAATAAAATTTTTCCAACCCGTTTATCTGAAGCCGCGGAGCCGTCAACCCGCCCCCGACGTTTGTCTGATGTAGCATTCTAATAAATTAGAGTGCGGATTTAAAGGATTTTTTTTGGAATCAAAAACAGGCTGGAATCGCCCGGTTCGTGCTAAAATTATTCTTCGTCTTAACTTTACGGGGAAGGTGAGAGATGGAACCGGACAAAGACCTGTATTTCATGCTTAGGAACGCCGTGGATTTGTTCACACGGATAAACAACAGGCTGGATGTGGCCGGGGAGGAGAATATCCCGGAATACGGCGGGGCGCTGGTGTGCCCGAGCCATTTTAATTTTTCGGACCCGTTTTTCGTGGCCTCCGGAGTGAGGAACAGGATACTGCATTTCCTCGCATGGCACGGGATAGAGGAGATGGCGCTCGTGGGACCGGTTTTCAAGAAAGTCGGCGTGATGCACGCGATAAAGGAAAGCTACGGAGTGGCGCAGGACAAGCAGGAGGCCGGACAGGTGCTCGGCGACCTCGAGAAGCTTTTGCGGGACGGCGACCTCGTCGTGATATTCCCCGAAGGTGCGATCAACCACTGGATAAGCCCTTTCGGGAACGGGCTTAAGGAGTTTAAGCCGGGGGCGCTACGGCTCGCCGCGCGCGCGGGCGTTCCTATAATCCCGGTCGGCCTGAAGGGCACGCGATGGGTGGTGCCGAACATCATCAACTTCCACGATTTCGGCGGCCCGGACGAAGGTTTCTGGATCCCCGCCGTTCTGCCGGTGAAAGTGAAGGTGCGCTTCGGAGCGCCGTTCGACGTCGATCCCGCCGCGGCGGACGACCGGGCGGTGGCCGCGAAAGAAGCCGACCGTCTCCGCGACACCATCGAGAGAATAATAGACAGAATGTAGTATGGAGGGGCCGCGCCTCCGGGGGCCGCGGCGATTTCAGACGCGCGCTTGACATGAAGGCGGGAAATATTTTAAAATCCGAATAATTCAATAATTGGAATATTTTGACATGCCTGATGAATCGATAGAGAAAATCGTACATAAGATAAAAGATATTTTCGAGAAGGTCGAGATATATCAAGGCGACTATGCCGGGCTCGACACCAAGGAGAACGGAATAATCCGTGCGATAGCGCGCATGGACAAGCCGCGCGTAAGCGACATCGCCCGGGAATTGAATATCTCGATGAGCACGGCGAGTTGGTGCATAGACAGACTTGAAAAGATGAAATATCTCGAGCGCACGCGCAGCGAACACGACCGCCGGGCGGTGTTCGTCACCCTTACCAAAAAGGGGAAAAAAGTCATCAGACAGTTTGAGGAGATTTTCGAGAGGATCGGGAGAGCCGCCTACGAGCAGCTTTCGGGCGAAGACCTGAAATCTTTTGCGGATACGCTGGAGAGGCTCGAAATTTCCAAGGACTGAACGCCGGCCGTGCGCTCTGTTTCGGCCGTTTACAGCGGAACATTAATAAGATAATATAACATGATCGATAATCCTCGCCGAACTCCACGGCCGGCGCGGACCGGGGGAAACCGACATGTCGAAATACTTCAAGAACAAGGATGAATTCGTTAAAACGCTCACGGCTCTTTTCGAAAGACTGAAGAGCGATCCGAAGGTCGGCCCCGATGTGGCCAAAGCGAAAATCGCGATTCGTTTCGAATACAGCGACTTAGGCGTATCCGTTCTGATAAACGGGAGAGACAAGCCGGCGGATCCCAAGGATTATCTTTCGTACGAGTGGGACGGCAAATCGACCGAGCCCGACGTAACAATGTCCAACTCGGCGGATTTCTGCCACCGTTTCTGGCACGGGAAGGAAAATCCGGTGATGGCGATCGCGCTTGGAAAGATCAAGATAAAGGGCGACGCGGCGAAGGCTATGGCGCTTCTGCCCGCGATCAAGCCGGCGTACAAGATTTACCCGCAGGTTCTCAAGGAGATCGGAAGATCCGATATAGCGCTTTGATACGCGCGATATTAATAAGGAATTAAATAAAAAGAATAAATTTTAATGCAAGAGGGAGGGACGGCAATGCTACACAACTGCAAAGACCGAGAGGAACTCGTCCGATTCCTCAAGGGGAAAGCGATCGACGTCCGCAAGAAGATCATCCAGCTTGTTGTCACTGCTGGCGGAGGGCATGTCGGCGGCGGTTTGTCCATGACCGAGATTCTGCTTGTCATGTACTACCACATTCTGAACATCGACCCGAAGAATCCAAAGAAAGCCGATCGCGACAGGTTCATACTTAGCAAGGGGCACGGCGGCGTGGGGATCTGCCCGGTACTATCCGAGGTGGGTTATTTTGACGATAGTATGATGTGCGATTTCAACCAGTATCTCAGCCCGTTCGGGATGCACCCGGACATGAACAAGGTGCCCGGCATAGACATGAGCACCGGGTCCCTCGGGCACGGTCTTTCGATCGGCGTGGGGCTCAGCATCGGCGCGAGACTTCAGAAACAGACGTGGAGATCTTTCGTGCTCCTCGGAGACGGCGAGTGCAACGAAGGTTCCGTATGGGAAGCCGCGATGTCCGCGAAACATTTCGGGCTTGGAAATCTCACCGCGATAGTCGATAGAAACAAGCTCATGATCGACGGCCCGGTGTCCGAAATCATGGAGATCGAGCCTTTCGAAGACAAATGGAAAGCCTTCGGTTGGCAAACGAAGGTTATCGACGGCCACGATGTGAACGCGCTTCTGGACGTTTTCGAGAATCTACCCGCCATAGACAGCAAGGTGCCGCTTGTCGTGATCTGCAACACCGTGAAGGGCAGGGGCATTTCGTTCATGGAAAACGTCACCAAATGGCACTACGGCGGATTGGATGAAGCTACCGAGAAACAAGCGCTCGGCGATCTCGAAAAAATGCGGAACACTTGATCCCGCACCACATAACGTTAAGGAGGAACCATCATGGCAGGCGGACTTTCATACACGATCGATGATCTAAACGACCTGACACAGGCCCAGATATATGGAAAAGTCCTGAACGAACTCGGGAGAAAGCGGCCGGAAATCGTATGTCTCACGGCCGACCTCGCGAAATCGACCAAGGTAGGAGATTTCTTCGCCGAATTTCCCGAAAGGTCGTTCAACTTCGGCATCGCCGAACAGAATATGATGACCGCGGCGGCGGGAATGGCGCTCACCGGGCTGAAACCCTATGTGAGCACGTTCGGCGCTTTCGCCGCGATGCGCGCGTGCGAGCAGGTTCGCACGGACTTGTGTTATCCGAAACTGAACGTGAAAATAGTCGGCACGCACGCCGGGCTCAGCATGGGCAACGGCGGCACGACACATCACGCGACCGAAGACCTCGGCATTCTCAGGACCTTCGCCAACATGACGATAGTCGTCCCGGCGGACGGTTTTGAAACCGCGAAGGCGATCGAAGCCTCGGCGGACTACGACGGCCCGATGTACATCCGCGTCGGACGCGGATTCGAACCGTTCGTTTACGAGTCGATAGACTACGATTACAAGATCGGGAAAGCTGTAAGGATGAGAGAGGGCAAGGACCTCACGATCATCGCTTGCGGCGTCTGCGTGCTCGCCGCGATCGAAGCGGCGGAGGAACTCGAGGCCGAAGACGGCGTCAGCGCGGGCGTGATCAACATGCACACGATCAAACCGCTCGACAAAGAGGCCATCCTCGAAGCAGCCGGCACCAAGTGCATCGTCACCGCCGAAGAACACAACATCCTCGGCGGACTCGGCGGCGCGGTGGCGGAAGTGATCGCCGAAGCGGGCCTTGGAATTAAATTCAAGAGGCTCGGAGTGCCCGACGTGTTCTCAGTCATCGGCTATCCGGAAGACCTTTACGCACACTATAAGATCGACATGGCTGGAATCTATGACGGGGTCCGCGAATTGCTCGGCATGGAAAAGATCGAGCGTGACGATCACTGATCGGAACAACGTTTGACGAAAAAACGCAAACAGCCCGGCCTCATCGCTACGACGAGAGGCCGGGTTTTGTTTTGAAACGGTTTTTCAACCCGGATATCGCCGTTTCCCGGACGGCGATGTTCCCGGCGGGGGTTTGCTCGAACGGCGTGAATCCGGGATAAACGGAGCGGAGGTGCTTATCATGGCGCTGGAATTCACAACACAAAATAACCTTGATCTCCCGAAGAAGTTCGGCCCCGCGTCACTCAGAGCGGAAAAGGGACTTTTCATAATGGACGTCGAGGGAGAGTTCGGCGAGATAGGCGGCCAGATAGCGGAACTCTCCAAGGGGATCACGGATGATTACATCATGAGGTACTTCCGTTATCTTCCCGAAAAACTTATTTCGCACAGCATCGCGAGCCACATATCGGTGCTGATCCCGCCGAGGCTGTCGAACGCCCTCTATTCACTTTTCTACAAGCGCAACAAGAAGAACATCGGCCCGAAATTCGAGCAGTACATGGAGTCCTACTGCAAGGCGTTCGACGTCGATCCCCGTGAAGGCTTGAAGACGATTCTGTTCCCGGACATCCTGCACTGGCTCGCCGGGAAATCGTTTACCCCCATGGCGATGCACCACGGATGCTCCGGCTTCTTTGCGCGCGGCGCCGCCTCGAAGGACGGAAAGGTCATCGTGGGCCGCAATTTCGATTTCTACGGTCGCGGAATTTGGAACGCCAGCCAGAGCATAACCGTCGTCCGCAACAAAGGCGCCGTTCCTTACTTCTGGATCGGTACGCTCGGCGTTCCGTTCGGCGGTTTCGCCATGAACGAAGCCGGAATATGCCTCATGCCGTTCACTAATTTCTGCAAAGACGTATCGATGAAGGGGCAGACGCTTTTCTCCATGGTCGTGGAGATACTGGAAACTGCCCGGAACCTCGACGACGCGGTGCGGATCGTTCAAAGCAAGGATCGCATAGCAAGCCTGTCGTTCCTCCTAATCGACAGGGCGGCCCGCGACGCCCGCGTGGTGGGCTTCTCGGCGCATCGAACCGAAGTGCTCAACCCCGTTGATGATTTCCTGATCCGGACCAACCACTATATCACGGACAACATGAAGGAAACCGAGGTGGCGAGCTTCGCGTGGAACAGGCACAGCACCGCCCGTTACACGAGACTCGAACAGCTCATCAAGGAAAATTACGGAGCCGTCACGCCGGAACTCGCTGTGAAATTCATGAGCGATAACTTCGATCCCTTCGAGGGCCGCCGGCGCACGGTCGGCGACATCGTCGCGGCCACGAATAACTCCATGTCCATCGTGCTCGACTCGGACAACGACTCGCTGTACATCGCGCACGGCGACTATCCAGTGTGCCAGAGCGATAAGTTCCTCGGCTTCAGCGTCAAGGGCATTTTCAAAAAGGGCGGCTCCGCCGCTCTGCCGAACGATCTCGAAGGCGGGAAACAACTCGACGAAAACGAAAAACGCGCGCTCGCCCACTATGAAGAAGCGTGGACCGAGTCGCTTGAAAGAAACGATCCGGACCGCGCCGTTTATCACCTTCGCCGCGCAGCCGAATTTCTGCCGGACGAACCGATCTTCAACCGGGTCGCCGGCCTGATTCTCCTTAAAGAAGGCCACTATTCGGCCGCGCTCATCCATCTGGAAAAAAATGCCGCTTACCCATATAAGGAAGTCAAGGCGAAGGCCGAAGCCTTCCTCTGGGTCGGCAGATGCCACGATCTTCTCGGCGACCACGGGAAAGCGATGCCGTTCTATACGAAAGCTAAAGAGGCGGGCTTCCGCGAGATAGCGCTCGCGGCGGAAAAGAACTCGGCTAAACCGTATAGAAAAGGCGAACTTCTCAACACGGAATACGAATATATCATCGGCAGCCCAGTGGTTAAATACGCCTGAACGCGAGGCGCCGAAAAGATCAGCAGGTTTGGGAATCGCCGCCGCCGCCGGCTTTCTTGCGGGCGCGCAGCTCGGGCAGGATTTCTTCCGTCAGGTCTATTTGTATCTGCTGGATTTCGAGAAGACGCCGCCATTGTTTCGTGAGCAGATAGTCCAGCTTATCGTTCAAATGCCTGATCTCAAGCTCCGCCTTCAGGTTTATCCTGTAATCGTTCTCCGCTCTCAATTGGTCGCGCGTCTCCTGCCTGTTCTGGCTCATCATGATGACCGGCGCCTGTATCGCCGCCACACACGAAAGAATCAGGTTCAGAAAAATGAACGGGTAAGGATCGAAAGGTTTTGTGAAAAGGTGGAGAGTGTTCACGGCCACCCATAGCGCGAGCACCGACGCAAAACAGATGATGAAGCTCCAGCTTCCGCCGAACTCCGCGACCCTGTCCGCGACTCGCTCCCCGAGCGTCAGGTTCTTTTCATATTCCTCATTGGTGTTTCTCGTCAGCGTCTCCTGCTCCTTGAGGCTGTTCACTACTTCTTTCTCTATGTTCGAGAGCTCGCCTTTTTCCTCTTCGAGGCTGTCTTCGACATATTCGGCGCGCAAGCGGGTCAGGTCTTCCAAACATATACTGCCCCCGCCGGTCAAATCGGGGCGCCGCTTGCGTATCAGCTCGATCAACGAAGGCCGCAGAAGCTCTATGGGCATCGCTTCGTCCGGCGACTTTTCCTCGCCGCATATAGCGCATTTCAATTTCATATTATTCTCCAATTGTCACCTCTATCTTTCTTGATCCTTCAAAATACTCGCCTGAGATGTTATCCCCCATCATCTTATCTCGAACTCCCCCGCGAGAGGGAGGTGCGCGGGGTCGGCCGACGATCCGATGCGAACCCCGTATCGCGCGCGCTCGATGCGCCAGTCTCCCGACTCGACGTCGAAGTACGCGAGTTCCTTCGGGTCGATTGATATTTCCATATGAGCGGTTTTACCCGGCTCGACCGGCACGCGCTTGAACGCCTTCAACTCCCGTACGGGCCGCACCACCGCCGAACAGGGATACGAGATGTAAACCTGCGCCGTTTCGTCCCCGGGCGCAGCGCCTGTATTCGCGATGTCGAAAGATGCTTTTATGCTTTCATCCGGTCCGGCGGCGGGTGTCAGCGACAGGTTCGAATATTCGAACCTCGCGTACGAGAGACCGAACCCGAAAGGGAACATCGGCGGCGCGCCCTCGCGATCGGCGAGACGGTAGCCGTGCCACATGTCGTAGCGCACCGCCCGCGCTTTGCTGTCGAACTCCGGCAACGGATCGCCAGCGTGCGGGAAAGATATCGGGAGCCTGCCGCCCGGGCATACATCCCCGAACAGCACGTCCGCGATCGCGGTTCCCCCCTCCATACCCGGGTACCAAGCCATCAGAATCGCCGGCGCGACGTCCGCCCATGAGTCGATCGTGATCGCGCTGCCGCCCTCGAGCACG
>JAKLIR010000470.1 GCA_022709505.1 bacterium
CGATTTCCCGCCGAAATCAGCTTTCACCGTCAGAGGTGAGGCGGGACCGGTCACGAACATGATGGACGCTTGCGCGTAGTAAGAAGTTGTTGTCGAAGACGCGCGGAGTCCGGATATCGGCGTCAGAACGCCGCTTCCGAGGAACATCCCCTGCCCATCGGTTATGTCGATCGTCATCGCTCCGGAGAAAGGCGTGGTCGATTTTACAGTGACCTTCGTTTCAACCGAAGTCATCCCGTCTATCCATTGCCCGCTCGGAGTGAGTACTAAATCTATCCTTTCAACATTCAGTCCGGCGAGCGTCGCGTCGCTTATGACGCCCGAACTTATGACTTTTCTCGTGGACTGTCCGAATTTGTCCTTCGCCACGAATTCGAGCGGGGTGTTGCAGTCTGTCAGCCTGAAGCCGTCGAGTGTGAACGAACCGTCCGAGTAAAATCTCGCGTTGCTGTTGTCTTGAATGTTAACACCGTTCACAGTTACCGAAGTCCCCGGCGAGGTCATACCGGCTATATTAATATAAGGACATTCAGTGAAACCTTCGGCCGGTGATTGCATTTCGAGGGGAGGCGGGCCGACGACTTCCACCGTAACGCTCTTGTTAGCGGAGCATGAGCCGTCCGCCTTCCCGCAAGAAAGAGAAATCATCAAAGAACCTTCGGAATCAAAAGAGACATTCTTTGAAAAAGCGCCGTTCGATCCGACCGTTAGCGTCCCTCCGTTCAGCGTGCAGTCGAGTCCGGAAGTGGCGTTCCCCGCGACCGACACCGTGCCGGCGTTCAGCCCGACTTCAGAGTCGCTTGTGGGGGAAGTGATCTCCGCCGAACAAGAGCCTGATTCCGTCGTCGTAGTTGTTTCAGTTGAAGCCGTGCCTGTGGCGGCGGTTTCAACAGTCCCCGTGGCGGCGCCTGTCGCGTCCGCGGTTGCCGCCGTCGCGCATTTGCCGTCCGCGCAGCTTTTGCTGCAGCATTCGTCGTTATTCTGGCAGACTTGGCCGGTGGGTATGCAGGCCGCCGCGGCCGCAGACGGTTTACAAATTCCTTCCACGCAATTGTTGGAGCAACATTCCGAATTCTTCTGGCAGCTTGTCTCAACCGCGTGGCAGGCGCCCGAATGAGAGGATTGCTCTTCGTTCTGGCAGAATCCGTCCACACAGCTATTGGACCAGCAGTCGTCGTTGGAATCACATTTGTGTTTCTCTTCTGGAGGAATGGGCTGTGCGCCGCCGCAAGGCTGGCCGGGCTGGCACGAGGCCGTGGTTCCCGCCGGCACGTCGGTCGTCTGGCCTTGCGCCGTCATCGCCACGTCGCCCTCGTATGTCGTGACCCTCGTAGTGTTATCCGGGCTGTTTTCGAGGTCGAAAACCGTTCCGCGCACGCCGGCGACCGCGGTCGGGGTCGTGATCTGGAACGACGAGTTCGGGTTCATCAGTTTCTCGGCGCTCGATTTCACCTTTCCGGAAAACAGGTCCATCTTGGTGGTCACCGTTTTCGTCCGCGGATCGATGTCTATGTCTTTGATCGTGAAATTCGTGAACGGAGTGAGTTTCATTACGTTCGCCGAACTCCATTTAACGACGGCGGCGGACTTCGCGCCGGTCTTTATCATCGTGCCGTTCGGCAACGCCATGTTCGCCTGCGGTGTCTTCCACGCCCCGCCCGGCAGCATTACCTGCACGTCGCCCGTGAATGACGACAACGTCGCACTCACCGGCACCGCATTGAGTCTCGTGGGTGCGAAAATCGCCAGCGCAATCAAGATCGCCGACAGCATGAGACAAATTGATTTCTTACTTCCCATAATTACCTCCCACTTATTTTTTGTGATTTTTGGTGAATTTATAATTAATGTGGAATATGAAAAACTAAGTTTATTGTTATAGGAAATTTTACAACAATCAGAATTCGACATATTATTGAAAAATCCTTAATGATACTTTAATTCTATCATTTTTCGATTTTTTTGTGAAGTTCTTTTTCAAATCAAACCTCTGAATCGCCCAACAAATTTATTATTTATTACTTGTTGTTTTTCCGTGCCTGCTCACTATTGGACAACTTGATTATACCCCCTTTCAAATAGTATGTCAGTGACATAGGTCACAACAGAGAGGTGATTGTGGTCACGGTTCGGAAAAATGTTATATTAGCAGTGGTTTTGAACAAAACTGAAGTTTTTTGGGGTTTCGCGAACAATGATTCATACGAATTGTACGTCAAACATAGCGTTATTATCTTGGGGCTGTTGCTCTATCTATGATGTCAAATCAGTATCAGAGCGGGTGAACCGCAAGTTGACACTCTGTCGGCGAATCAGGCATAAATCGCCGATCAGGGACAAAACGAAAAGCATGAATTATTAGGAATATATCCGCGTAGATGCAGGCCGAGACTCAATATACGCGTTTTTTGAGGCCTGTTGTACTCACAATCAGGAATGTATTCTTTCTAATTTTAATGTAGCCCATCTGCTCAAGCGTTTTGAGAGCTCTTATGAGTGTTTCGCGTGTTGTTCCAACGAGATTCGCGAGATCCGTCCTTTTGTGTTCGACCCTGATTTCAATGCCTTCATCCGTCTGAACGCCGGACTCTTCCGCCATGTCCAGCATAATCCTCGCGAGTCGCCCGCACACGTCGAGAAACACGAGACTTTCTATATTTCCGTTTGCATTCCTCAACCGCCGTCCTATCACTGTTATGATTTTGGTGACGATCCCGGCGTGCTCCGTGAGCTGTTTCAGAAAATCCTCTCGCGTGAG
>JAKLIR010000471.1 GCA_022709505.1 bacterium
ACAATCTATTTATTTGATTAATCCGCGTGCAAAGGATGGCCTATTATCGGCGGTTTGTTCCGCGGGGTATTAAAGGGCAAAAAAAGGGGAGACTTGACAGGCGTTCTTTTTTTGATGAAAATGCTTGTTCCTAAAGGGATAATTTATTATAATTCTGCGCGTTCAAATGATCGAACCGCTAAAAACGGCCGGGGGTGAACGATGAATAAAGTAGATATGATCGATATGGTTGCAACCCAGATGAATGTATCCAAAAAGGACGCGGCGACAGCGGTTGAGTGCATTTTCGGAATCATTAAGGATTGCCTTAAGAAAGACGAAGAAATCAACATCGGCGGATTCGGGGCGTTCAAGGTGAAGAAGCGAGTGGAACGGGAAGGGATCAATCCCAAGACACGCCAGCGGATAAAGATTTCCGCGACCAAAACCCCGTCATTCAGACCGAGCAAAGCTCTGAAAGACCTGATAAAATAATCAGGGATATCCGAGATGAACAGCGCGTTGTTCGGCGTGGCCGCGGATGCGGATAAGGGATAATAATTTTTAAAGATAACGCTGAAAATCCGGAATACGGTCGCTATAATGGATGAGATGCCTGCCGGCGGCTGCGGACGGAGCGCAACGGGTCGTTAGCTCAGCTGGTAGAGCAGGGGACTCTTAATCCCAAGGTCACAGGTTCGATTCCTGTACGACCCAACTGAACCTTAGAACAAGGGTGAGTGGCGGAACTGGTAGACGCGCCAGACTTAGGATCTGGTGGGGTTTCCCCGTGAGAGTTCAAGTCTCTCCTCGCCCAACGAGGGGAGCTCCGAACTTTTCGGAGAACAGATATAAATGGTTTGTCAGATTCGCGGGAGTAGCTCAGTGGTAGAGCACTGCCTTGCCAAGGCAGGGGCCGCGGGTTCAAATCCCGTCTCCCGCTTTATTTTTTTGCCCGGCTACTTTACCCAGAAGAGTCGCTCCGTCCGATCAGGTTATGCCGCCCGGATGGAAATGCGATTACGACGGTTGAAAATTTCAAACACCATGAATGATCAGCGATAACATTAAGACTCGATTGGAGAATGTGTCATGCTTGCAGTTGAAACGAACAGGATCGATAGCGAAAATGTCGAGATACAGATCACCGTCCCCGCGGACATGGTCGAAAAAGCGGTCTCGAAGACCTTCCAGCGGATATCTCAAGGGCAGAAGATAAAAGGGTTCCGCGCCGGCAAAGTGCCGAAAGATGTCATTAGGAATATGTTCGGGCAGGAAGTAATCTGCGCGGAGTCGCTTCAGGACTTGCTTCCGGATGTTTACGAAGAAGCCCTCGAACAGGCCGGCGTCGTGCCGATCAGCGAACCCGAGTTCGATCCTTTCCCCACTTTGGTGGAAGGCGAACCCATGAACGTGAAAGCCAAACTGCAAGTCCTTCCGGACTTCGATCTTTTCGATTATTCCACAATCCCGGTAGCGTTGGACCGCGAAGTGAAGATCGATGACTCCGAAGTCGATAAAAGCATCGAACTTCTCCGGAAAAAACACGCGGATTTCGTGCCGCTCGTAGAGGACCGGGGCTGCGGAGAATCGGACAGGACCACGCTGAATTACAAAATAACTGTTTCCGGCGCCGAAGGCGAAGCAGACCAGAAAGACGGTCTCGTCATAACTCTCGGCGAAAAAGAACTTCTTCCCGATATCGAAACAAACATAATCGGAATGAAGCAGGGTGAAAACAAAAAATTCACAGTCACATATCCTGAAAACTACCAGAACCCCGAGCTCGCCGGAAAAGAAACCGGTGTCGAGATCGATGTGACGAAAATAGAAAGACGCGTACTTCCCGAAATCAACGAGGAGTTTCTTGCAAAAGTCGGAGAATTCAAAGACGCGGACACGCTGAAAGATAACATTAAGCGGGAACTGACGTTTTATAAGAGCGCCGACCACGAAGAAAAAGTACGCGAACAGATGGTGCAGAAGATCGTTGACGGAACTCACTTCGACGTGCCGAGAAAACTCGTCGACGACGAACTCGACAGCAGGTTCCAGTACATGGAAACGATGCTCGGAAATCAGGGCATGTCTCTCGAAGATTGGGCGACGAGCCAAGGAAAAACAACAGAGGACATGAGGGAAGAGGAGTATCACGACGCCAGAATGACCGTGAAGCGGCGGATCATCCTCAACAAGGTTTTCTCACAGGAGAAAATGGATCTCACCCCCGCCGAAATAGAGATGGCGCTCATGCTTTACGCAAGGCAGAACAACATCCAGACGGTGGAGCTGAAAAAACTCACGCGAAACCGCAATTTCATGATGCTGATCAGAGACAGGGCGAAGGAGCAGAAAGTCATCCGTTTTTTCCGCAACAGGGTAAAATTCATGGATGACCCGGAGCCCTCACAGCTCGACGCTTCAGCCGAAACCGCGAAGGACGAACCAGCGGCGGAGGAAGCGGAGAATAAGGAATAACAACCCCGGCGTGCGCCGGAACTTAAAAAGGAAAGGAAGGTGCATCACATTATGACACTCGTCCCGTTTGTTATCGAACAGACAGCAAGAGGCGAACGGTCTTACGACATTTATTCAAGGCTGTTGAAGGACCGCATTGTTTTCATAGGAACGGCCATCGCGGATGAGGTCGCGAATATTGTTATGGCGCAACTTCTTTTTCTCGAGAAGGAAGATCCCGCAAAAGATATCGATCTGTACATCAACTCGCCCGGCGGATCAGTGACCGCAGGACTGGCGATCTATGAC
>JAKLIR010000472.1 GCA_022709505.1 bacterium
AAAACGCCTTATTTACAAGGAAAAACAAACTTATTTTTGGCGGTTTTTTCAAATGTGCCACCCATTTGTGCCACTTCGCAATAAATTGTCGAGCGATTTTGCGACTTTTTGACGATACTCCGGGCTGAAATGAATGTATCTTTGGGTCATGGCCGGGGTGGTGTGCCGGAGAAGCGATTGAACTGCCTCAATTGGCATACCATCTGCAATCGCGAGCGATGCGGCGGTATGTCGCGTGTCATGGATTCGAAGCGGTGCCATGCCCGCCTTTCGGCGCTCTTCGGCGACCCCCGATTTTCGAACAGCGAGCGCAAACGGAGATTGAATGCTTTTATAAGGGGTCTTCTTTCCGGGGGGACAAAAGACAAAATCCGAACACTTCGGAAGTGATTCGAAAATCTCGGCCACCGTATCGTCGATAGGCACATATTGAAAATCATTGCGAATGGTCTTTGCTTCGTCCAAGATAATGACCCGGTTCGCGAGGTCGATATTCGACCACTTGAGATTTAAGACCTCTGACTTTCTCATACCAGTGTGGAATAAAATTGTCAGTATAGGCCGAAAACGAGGCTTGGCCGCAGCAATCATCCGGTGACACTGATCGACGGTCAAAGGTTCGACCCGCCGTGGCATTTCTCTGAACTTTTTTACCACCGCGCAAGGATTTGACCCCGACTCGATCACTCCCCACTCTTCGGCTACTGCAAATATTCTTCGAAGCATGGAGAGGTTTCGATTAACCGTTGTGCCACTGATGTTGCCATCGCGATTCGGATGCTTCTCTTTCGCGCGAAGGCTTTTGAACTTCTCAACGTCCCATCGAGTAATTTCATCCATTCGCTTATGCCCGAAATGCTCGTTAAGAATCCGAAGACCAAAAAAGTAATAAGTGTGCCGCGACGCTTTGACGCCCGGCGCCGAGCAATACTCTTCAAGAAATCGCTCGCCGAACTCCGCAAAAGTGGGCGGGACGTTGCTTGCCACCGGTGTTTTAAATGCCTCGGCGTACTCGCGGTCAAATCTCCCAGACATGATCGAGGCTTTGATCTTCAATCTCTCAAGAACCGCCTCTTCGTAAGAACTCCCGCACACGCGCCGAACGTCTTTCCCGTTGACCTTGAATCTCACCACCCACGAGTCGCCTCGCTTGTAAATTCCGGGTTCGCGCCTGCTTTGCGCTGCTTTTTTCACCTTCTTCGCCGGCGGTGGCTCCTGAAACTTGATTTTCGGCATTCGTCCCCCCCTCAATCAAGGTCACTGCGGTTGAGATAATCATTAAGATACGTCTCGACATCCGTGTCATAATTCATCGAGTGACACACGAGCAGTCCCCACACATCCGGGCGAAGCTTCAATTCCATCGTGTGAGATTCGTATTCCTTCTTACTTCTCGACTTCTTGAAAAATTCGACTTCCTTATCGTCCGCGAGCCACTCGCGGCATATTTCATTGACCATTCTCTCGGTGTCAATGCCCCTCTCGGCCGCCTTCTCGTCAATCGCCTTCCACATCGCGGGCGGTAAATCCGATTCCGTGATCGCCTGCCTTGTGTTCGTGCTGCTGATCCCTTTTTTGTTCTTCATGTTGTCCTCTCCTTTATTAATTGCCTGCCGTGTCCGGTCAGGTCTTTTTCTTCGCTCGTTCCGCTCGTTCCGCTCGTTCCGCTTTGTAGCATCGACGGAGAGCGACGATCTCTAACGTAGCCTTGCCGTGATACTCCTGCAAAGCGAATGACGGCCCCTGCAGGCGGTCCCGGCGTGGAAACCTGCAAGGGCGGTCAGTTCGCTATATCTTCTTATTTATTTTTGTGTGAGTTCGCCGGAACCCTTTGTGTTTTTAAAACTACCTATATCATAATACCGATGTCTCAAACTGTCAAGCGTTTTAAAAACATTGATTTTTCCCTTATTCCCTGCAATAATTCTCGGATGACAAGAAAAAAGACCGAACGACTAAACTTGAATATCGAGGCCGATCTTTTAAACCGTATTCGAGCCGTTTCCATGCTTCTTAATAGACCTATGGTCGCCATCGTAGAAGACTATTTCCAAACCTTCTACGACGGCCAGCCCGCGCGGATAAAGGCGCTCACGGAAGAGATCGTTAAAGAGGCCAAGAAACATCCCGCGCCCGATAGGTAATCATATCCGGCTATTGTTCTAACCATGGTTGAAGCCCGTCCGGTTCGGCACGCCCTTGATCTCGTTCATGCGTGAAACTTGAACCCATTTATCCTCGGAGATCGCATCAAACTCTTTCGATGGAACAATCTTAACCGTACTCTCAAGCCCCCGCGTCCCCGCACCCGACCTCAGCACATCGTTATATCTATTTCGAGAGCTGAACGTCGCACGCTCGAACACGTCGCTACCGTACAGCCCGCCGAAATCGCCACCACGCGCATTGATACCACTGAATATCTGCTCGACACCCGAGAACGTCGGCGATGACTTTTTCCCGAAGAGGCCCCCCAACAGCGCTATCGCTCCGATTCCGAGTCCGAGCGGAGATCCAAACAACCCCCCGCCACCAAGTAACTTCTTAAAAAAGCCACCACCGCCACCAGCGCCACCGGTTACCGTTGAGGCCCCGCCGGACAGCTTATCAGACATCATTGACCAGCCAGCAGCGAATCCGGAAGCGCCACCCATAGGCGTTTTTCCGCCGTCGGCGTCTTCACCACCGAGGCCCAACACCCAGTCGGAAATCGAGGACGCCGCTTTTTTCACAAATGTGGATTT
>JAKLIR010000473.1 GCA_022709505.1 bacterium
GCCGTTTGTGGATGCGGGATGGAGGGTGTTGACGGCGGACTGGCCGGGGAACGGCCGTTCGGGGGATTACGACGCGGAGTGCACGGTCGAGTTGATCGTGGATTGTTTCGAGGAGCTTGTGGAGCGCACTGTGGGGTGGGAAAGGCCGATAGTGATATGCGGTCATTCCGCGGGCGGCGCGATCGCACAGATGATTTATCTCCGTGCGCCGGAACGCACCTCGGCGTTGATTCTGTTGCAGACGAGCTCGCGTTTCATGGACGGCGGGCTGTTGCCGGCGGTCAATGTATTCATGCCGGCGTACAAGGCTGTTTTGAAGCACCCGGCTGTCGTGGGTGCGGCCTCGACGGCGCTGAGAACATTGAGGGACGCGGGGGCTTCGTTTCTAAATGAAGACAATTCGGTGATGATATATCTTGAAACGGGCGCGATGCTTCCCGAGAACAAGCACTTTGCCGAGGAGGCCGAGGCGTTCGCGAATTTGAATTTGGACGGACTGCTGGGAGAAATATCGGCGCCGACGCTGATAGTGGGAAGCTGTTTGGATCAGGTGATTCCGCTCGGGCGGGTTAAAGCCTTGCACAGGGGGATCGCGGGCTCGGAACTTCGCGTGATCTCCCGGCCGGGGCACAACGCGGTGCTTCATTTCGCGGATGAAGTGAATGTGCTGATGCGCGATTTTCTTTTGTCGCGGGTGTAAGATTTTGAGATGTGTGTGTGGTGAAATATAGGAAGTTGGATCGCGTATATTCGATAGAGAAATTGAAAGGGGCGGAAAGATGAACAACCACGAGAGTGGCGGGAAGGCGGCGAGATTGGTGAAGGGATTGACGCGAAGGGAGTTCGTGCTCGGCGCGGCGGCGTTCGGGTTGGGCGCGATGATGCCCGGTGCGGTGCATAGGGCATTGGCGTCCATGGCGCCGGTTCCGAAAGGGGCGGAGGCGAGCGTGCCGGTGCTGACCATTCGTAAGCCCGAGGAGTTCAAGATTCTTCAGGTTACGGATTGCCACATGAATTTCGTCGCGAAGGGATTTTTGGGAGAGCCCGAAAAAATCGAGGCGATAAAAGGTATGGTGGAGAAGTTCGATCCGGACGTCATAGTGAACACGGGCGATTTCTGGGCGAACGTGACAACGCCCCCCGCGGCGGACACGTGCAAATGGCTTTGCGCGGAGTTCGCGAAATTCAAGAAGCCGTGGGCGTTCGCATGGGGAAACCACGATGAATCGACCGACTACGACAAGACGCACGCCGTGCTTGAGAAAGCGCCGAACTCGCTGTATCGCGGCGGCGCGGCGGACGGCAATTACAGGATAGAGATCAGAACCGAGGGCGGCGATGCGCCGGTGTGGAATTTCATCATGCTGAACGATTCGCGCGGCGGTTTCAAACCGGAACAGATAGATTGGTTCAACGCGGAGGTGGAGCGGATCAAGAAGGAAACTCCCGCGCCGCCGCCGGCGTTCCTGTTCTTCCACATCCCGCTCCCGCAGTATGAGGACGTGGCGTTCGCCGGCAAGGCGAAGGGCGTGAAATTCGAAAAAGTGTGCCATGAGGGCGGATCGACGGAGGCGCTGGCTGCGTTCAAGAACGCTGGCTTCGTGAAGTCGATGTTCTGCGGGCACGACCATGTCAACGATTACTACGGATATATGAAAGGCTTGCGGCTCCAGTACGGCAGGGCGCTCGGCGGCTATGGGAAGGACAAAGTCAGAAAGGGCGGAACGCTGATCACCGTCAACACGACGTCCGGCGAGTTCGAGACGAAATCGGTGTTCGGAGACGGGACGTCCGTCACATACGATAAGCTTATTACCGCGCCCGAACCCGGCAAGATATACTGATCGGTCTGCTGCCGTGTAGAGAATGAATAACCCGCATCGGTGAAAAATGTGGAATAAATCCGCGGGAACACTTGCGAAGATTCTGCTCGCCGTCGTTCTTTCGGCGGCGCTCCCCGCCGAGGCGCGGGCGGATTTCAAAGCGGAGCAGATGAGGTATCCGAGAGTGAAGGCCGCGTTCGCGCGGAAAACGAAGACCCTCGAAGCGTTATTCAAGAAAGCGAAGGCGGTCTATCCGCCGGACGAGATTTTCCTGAGAGTTTTTAAGAGAGGCGACGGGCGTGACGGGCGCGGGGAGCTCGAACTCTGGGCGCGGGGCGGCGATGCGAAGAGGTTCGTGCTTGTGAAGAACTACCCCGTGTGCGCGGCGTCCGGCGCGCTCGGACCGAAGAGGCGCGCGGGGGACGGACAGGTTCCCGAAGGTTTTTACAAGGTCTCAGGTTTCAATCCGGCGAGCAGCTACCATCTTTCCATGAGGTTGAATTACCCGAATGAAGCGGACAGGCGCGCGGGCGGAAGAGGGGACCTCGGCGGCGATATTTTCATTCACGGCGACTGCGTGACGATCGGGTGCATTCCGATGACGGACGATGTGATCGAAGAGTTGTACGTGGCGGCGGTGGAGGCGCGAAACAGAGGCGGGGGCGTCGTCGTGCATATTTTTCCTCGGCGTATGGACGACGCCGGCATGAAGGCGCTCGAAAAGGCGGCGGGCGGCGACCGCGCGTTGCTCGATTTCTGGAAAAACCTTCGGGAGGGTTATGCAAGCTTTGAAAAAAACGGTATCCCGCCTCGAATGAAAGTTGATAATAAAGGGAAGTATTTGTTATCCGACTAATCAGGGAAATTGCGAAAAGCAGCGATTCGCGGCGTTGCATCATCGACTCGAACTCGG
>JAKLIR010000474.1 GCA_022709505.1 bacterium
CCGGTGGGTGGTGCCGTCGGCGCCGTGGCGGGAACACATCAAGGAAGTCGTGCGCACCGCCGTGTCCGCCGGAACAGGCGCAATCATACCCGAAGAGCCCGAGTTCTTCGCTTCCACCGGATATAGCAAAGCCTTTAAAGACGAATGGAAAAAATTCTACGGCGCGCCATGGATACCTCCGGACACCTCCCTCTCCGCTCGGTGGAAGGCAAACAGACTGAAAGCATTCCTTTTCACCGATTTCTACAAGGAGATCTTCGGCTACGTGAAACAGCTCGATCCAAACGTCCAGTGCCTCGTGGCGACGCACAGCAATCTCAATTACGGCGATTGGGGAATAGTCGCTCCGCAATACGCTTTCACAGCGATTCCCGAGACGGACGGGCTGATCGGGCAAGTCTGGACGGGCACCGCGAAACAAGCCCACGCACTCGGCGGGAAACCCTTGAAAAGCACGTTCGATTATTCATTTCTCGAATACAGTTACTTCGCGAATCTGGCCTCCGGCGGGAAAAAAATGTGGCTCCTCACCGATCCGGTAGAGGACGCCCCCGGCGCGGAATGGCCGGAACTCAAGAGCTGGTACGAACAAACTCTCGTCGCGGCCTTGCTTCAGCCTAATGCGGACCGTTATGAAATCTCACCGTGGCCGGAGCGGGTTCTGCTCTATTCGAATGCCTACGGCGGAAAGAACGGATCGCCCATCCCGCAGGATTACGCGACGGAGTTGCTAACAGTCTGGTCCGCTCAAAAAATGATGGCCGGGCTGCCGTCATCGACTGAAAACATATCCGTGGTTGGATTCCTCACGGCGGACTCACTGATGTGGCAGAAAGGCGGCGGTAGGGACCGTTTCAGCGGGCATGCTGCGCCCATGCTGTCGCTGATGCACCGCGGAGTTAGGGCCGAAGTCCTGCCCGCGGAAAGATTTCTCGAAAAAGGATTCCCGCCGAAACACATCAAAATCATCGTTGCAAGCTTCGATGCATGGAAACCGGTGGACGAATCAATAGTTGAATCCATCGCTACGTGGGTCGAAAAAGGCGGAACGCTCGTATTCATCGGCGGGGCGGACGACTACGATTCCATCGAAGACTCTTGGTGGCGGGATGAAGGATACCAAGCCCCATCGGACGCCCTCGTCGGACGCCTGTTCCCGGGCGACAACATAAAAACTGTTTTTCGTCCTTCAGGAAAAATCGACGCTTCCTTCATTACCACGGTCACCGAAAGAAGAACCTTAAAACCGGCCTCGGAAGCGCCGAATGAAATCTCCGCTATTGGTCAAACTTCCATTTCACTTCCATTTACAAGTTTCGCTGTCGAAAATTCCACCGTATGGATGACCACCGGCTCAAAACCCGTCATCTGGACTATGAATGCGGGCAAAGGACGACTCGTTTATGCCGGTTTCCCGGGAGACTCCGTAGCAGACTCCCCTCAGGGCGAAGAACTTTTTTCGTCTCTCATCAGGGCCGCCGCCGCGATTACTCCGGCATCGAACTATCGCGAAAACAATAATTTCGTCGTCAAACGCGGCCCCTTCGTTGTCGCTCATGCCTCAAGCAGCGATGTTCCGTTGAAGGGTTCTTTCATCGACCTTCTAAACCCCGGAAAAAGTGTCTCATTATCCCCTGTCATTAAAAAAGATGAAAATGCCTTTTATCTCGATCTTTCAAAAACATCTTGCATGTCCGGAAAAGCTCCTTGCGCAGTCCTCACGAGCGGCCGTATCGATAAGGAAATCAAATCAAAAACCTTGTATGAATTCGTTGTCAGCGGCCCTGAAAAAAGAACAGGAATAGCCGTTGTTAAAATTCAAAATAACACAACTATTAAAGGTATTTTTATTAATTCAGGAGACGTCAACGACACGGAATCGAACCGACTCGGCGCAAGCCATGTCAACAACTGGCGCATCGCGGATTCGACATTGTATTTTGACTTCCCTCTGTCACCATCCGGAACATCTGTGAAAATTGAATTTGCAAAAAAGTAAAAAGTGTCTCATAATTACCTGCGGCATAACAGCATTTCAGCACTGTATATATTAAATTGAAGAGCCCGAAAACAAAGGACATTGAAAATGAAAGGCATCGCATTCATAAGCAACGGGGATGGAAGCCGTGTGGTGATGGCCGCCGGATTCGCTCGCTCTTTCGTACCTGAAGGCACAACCATCATCTGCGCCACACCGGCCGGCGGTTCGCCCAGTCCGGCGGTGATTGCCGCCATGAAAGAATCTGGCATCGATGTCTCCGACATTCGAATTCATCCTATCGATGATCTCGAAAACTCGAGATCGGACCTTGTCGTGGCGATATGCGAGAAGGCGAGAGAAGCCTGTCCGCCGATGCCGGGAACTCCCCCGATAGTAACATGGAATATCCATGATCCAGCCGCGCCGGCTTCCGGCCCGAAGGAAGCTTTTGACACTGTTTCCAATTACAACCTTCGCTCCACGCGGGACTCGATAGAAAAACACATCGAAGAACTGTTCTCCATGGGTTATTTCAAAGCGCTGTCCAACGTGAACACGTTTTTCGAATCGGTGCTGAACAACCTAAGCGACGGCATAATAGTGCATGACTTCAACAAGCGCATTCTTCACTTCAACAAAGCCGCCGAAAAGATAACCGGACACACGGCGGCGGACGTGATCGGAAAATCCTGCCACGACATTTTCCCCGGCGGCTTCTGCGGCCCGAAATGTAACTTCTGCGACGAATCCGC
>JAKLIR010000475.1 GCA_022709505.1 bacterium
TCGAACATGCTCGAAGTAAGGGATGGGGCTATATTTATCACCAATTTCTGAGTGTCTTTCACGGTCGCCGGAGGAAGAACGAGGTCGAATGACGCGGGCGCCTCGTCCGCATCGCCCGCCGCTGAGTCGCCTCCGGGCGCACCGTGCGGAAGCACAGGCACCGACAACTGCATTGCGTCGGATTCCTCGTCGGTCAACGCCTTCACTGTCACCCACGCCGTCTGCGGGCTTTCCACCATTCCGCTCCATTCCACCCGCACATCTCCTCCGGACGGAACCACTACATTCTTCGTGTTGCCTTCAAGCAGCTTGATTCCTTTCACATTCAGTTCCGCGACCACTTTTTTGTCCGTCGCGAGATAGTTGTGAATTACCGCCGTTATCGTCGTCCTGTCGTCCTGCGTGAAAAATCTCGGCGTCTCGAGCCGCACGATCACGTTCTTTTTTGAAATAACGGATTTCACCACTTCGCCGACTTTCGTATCCCGCGTGATTCCCCTCGAAGTAAGTCGCCATGTCGTGAGAGTATCCGGCATTGTGAAGGTGACATCCGCTTTTCCGTCTTCGCCCGTGACGATGTTCGCCCGCCAGTACGCGGTGTCGGGAAAATCACTTCTTATCGCGGGTTGAACGAGAGCAGCCTGATTGGGCGCGGCCTCGTCTTTCATTTTACGCGCGCCTCCGGCGAGCATCGCGGTCGGCGCGGCGGCGGACTTTTCGAGCATCACTCCGTCATCGCCGTAAGAATAGAACCAGAAAGAACTTTGCGTGACCACTCTGTTGTAGCGCCTTCCGTAGAAGAAGGAGCGGACATCCTGAGTCGATTCGGGTTTCACGGCGTATATCGATTCATCCACCGCTCCGAGAGAAAGTTCCGCGCCCGCCGGCTTCCCTTCCGAATCTTTCGCCACCACGCTCACGTGCGCCGTTTCACCGGGTTTGTAGATTTCCTTGTCAGAGATTACGGTTACATCGAGAAACTTATCGTCAGGCGGTGAAACGATCGTCTTGCCGGCCTGATTGAGCTGATTGTTTTTAATGACCGTCACCGATATATCGGCGTTCGGCTGGAATTCCCGAGTGACTTTCACGTTGATATACGCCGAACCGTTGACGAGGTTCACCACCCGCGCATTTATTATGGAGTCAGCCTCGACTGTGACAAGCGCCTGCGCGTCGCCGAGGCCCGAATTTATCAATATGTGCGCCTCGTCGCCCGGCTTATAGGAATCCTTGTCGAGTATAATTTCAAGGCCGCCCTGCGAGTAATAGTTGTAATATCCGCTCTCGCTCGCGACGTAGAGAGACGTCGAACCGGAGACCTTGTTCCCTCGTTTATCGGCCGCGCCCGCGGAGATTGAGTAATAACCGGGCTCATCCGGAGTGAAATCGATTCTCGCGCTACCGTCGGATGCGGTCTCGACTGTTTTTTCGAATACCATCTTTCTCTTCTGATTCCCTTTGTTCCATTCAATCAATTCCACTATCAGGTTCGCGCTTCTCGACAGAGGAAGCTCTTCGAGGTCTTTTATATTCATCGTTATCACGGCTTTTTCGCCGGGCTTCACCATGTAGCGATCAGTTGAAAGGTCGATCGTAAACTCGCCTTTCATGAACCGGGCGGAGCCTTCCCCGGTGATCTCCCGCCGGCCCTTCTCCATCACGTTCGCAACGAGCGTGTATTCGACGTCCCCGTCGTACTTGGTGTCCGCGAAAACGACGCGCATTTCACCCTTTGCGTCCGTCTCGCCGCCGCCGGAAGCCACTTGTTCTCCATAGCCGCCGTAGTATGACCTGCCCCTCGGCCCTTCATCGTCGTAATACCACGAATACGGTCTCCAATACCAATACCTCCATAGAGGCCTGCGGTATATCAAGTACGACACCTTGGCGGCTTTGACCGGTTCCCCGAAATAGTATGTCGCCTTTATATTGAACCTCAGTTCGTCTCCGCGAACCGACACGTTTTTCTCTGGATTGACTTTGACGATATATTCCGGCTTCCTGTATTCCTCCACGGAAAAACTTGAATAATAATCATTCCCGTTCACCGTTGTTATTATGCTGTATCCGCCGAGCGGCGGCTCTTCGCCAGTGCCGTATTCGCCCGAGTAAGTGCCGAACTCGCTCAACGGCGATTTCCCCTTGAACACCTCGTTGCCTTGCGGGTCGCGGATTAGGATATTCACTTCCTTCGCATCAGGGAGCGAATATTCTTTATCCCCTTTGATACGCACCGCGCCCCTGAATTTCACCGTCTGTTTCGGCCTGTAAACGGGCCGGTCCGTATATAGATAAACTTTGTATTTATCGTAATCTCCGCCGCCGTACCAGTACATGTTTATCGCCGTGGGGTTCTTCCTCCAGCGCACAATTACCGTCGGTTCGCCGGTTGTGAGACTGGAAACCGCGAGTCTCGCCACGCCGTCCCTCCCCGTGAACGCTTTCACAACATCCTTTGAATTCTTCGCGGGAATCGTCACCTCGGCGCCTTCGAGAGCCGCTCCGGTCCGCCTGTTCGCCACGTAAACTATCGCCTTGCCGGAATCCCTCTTTAGCACTGCGGCTATGGCCGTCACAAAAAACATTTTCGTTCTTATAACACCCTTCGATTCCGCCTGTAGTATGAATGTCCCGGCGCCCGGATTTTCAAATGTAAAATCCTTCTGTTGCCATGAGTCAACGCCCTTGGGGTTCGGAAGTTGATGGCTCCATTCCCTC
>JAKLIR010000476.1 GCA_022709505.1 bacterium
CCCTATTCGACGGGATGAAAGGCTTGGACCGCAAAATGCCTGAAAAAATAACAACCGACATATTCGAAACGATCAAAGCCGTATCGTTCGTGATCAACAGCCACGAAACCTTCGATCATGAGCAGCAGAAAAAAATTCTCGGGCTCGCCCGCGAGCTCGGCGCGGCGATGGGCCTCGGGGCCCATGAAACAGAACAACTCGAATGCGCAGTCCTCCTGCACGACATCGGCCAGATCAAGGTGAGAGAAACCATCCTGAAAAAACCCGGAAAGCTTACGAGAGAAGAATTCATAGAAGTGCAAGCGCACCCGATCGAAAGCGAAAAGATAATATCGATGATGCCGAAGATGGAATGGGCGGCGCAATGGTCGAGATGGCACCACGAGTGGTGGGATGGAAGCGGATACCCGGATCAGCTCTGGGGAGAAGCCATTCCTCTCCCGTCGAGAATCCTCGTCGTGGTCGATTCCTTCGGCGCAATGACAAGCGACAGGCCGTACCGCACCGCAATGACAAAAGAAGAAGCGCTCATGGAACTCAACCTGATGGCGGGCATCCAATTCGACCCGAACGTCGTGGCCGTGTTCGAAACTATTATTAATAAAATGTAAAGGCGATCCCAATGACACTTAACTCGAAGAAAACGCCGAAAACTCCACTCGCCGGGTGGATCCGAGAATCAACCAAACCGATCGATTTCGATTCGATTTTCTGCCCGTTCAGCGGAAACGCCTCGATTCCGAGAGTCTTCAAGTCGCTCGGGAAAGAAGTGATAACGTCGGACGCGCTCCTGACTTACTCCCAGACGGCGCTCGCTTTCATAGAAAACGACAACACGCGACTCGACGCTTTCGAAGCCGAGTCATTGGTCGGCCCCAACGACCACATAATGCAGCAACTCGAAGGCATAGTGGCCGCGTACGGCCTGCCTCCGGTCTTCGGCGAATGGCTCGACAAGTGCCACGCCAACCTCGACAGAATAGACCATGAATACAAAAAAGCACTCGCCACCACCGTCATCTCTAAAGTAATCTCTTTCGTAATGGAATACGGCGACGACCGGAAAAGCAGGCTCTCCGAAGAAGATTGGATTTCCACATTCCACTACTACGTTCTCGCCGTGAACGAAAACGTCTTCTCAACAGATAAATCCTGCATCGCCCACCAACAGGACTCTTACAAACTCGTGCCCGAAATCATCGCTGACGCCATGTACTTCTATCTTTACTCTCCGGACGGCATAACAAAACTGCGACCGACGGAAAGACTCAGCGAACTCTTCAACAGATATTGTTTCGAAAAAGAACTCGACTACACGCTCGAAACACTGATCAAATCCGGCCCCGGCACGAAATCACTCGATGCGGAACAATACCTCGCCAACCTCGCGATATTCCTCGAAGCCTCGGACCACATTCCGAATTGGTTCATCGCAACAAACAGCGCAATGGTCCCGGGCGTCGATTCGGTCGTGAAATTGATTTCCGAGTACCGGAAAAATACGAAACTCTTGAGCAAGGAAATAGTCTTCTCCGCAAACTACTCGAGAACGGAACATTTCATAGTTGCGTTGGCATAAGAAATGCAATTCTTGAGTTTGGTATTATCAATTCACATTAGTGTAAAAGTGTGGGTTATGACTTGAACCGATATTTTATTATACACCAGAGCGCCGTGACCGCATCCTTGAACCCGATCTTTTTACCTTCTTCGTAAGTCCTGCCGCTGTAGGAAATCCCCACCTCGTACACACGGCACCCCATCTTCGCGATTTTCGCGGTCACTTCCGGCTCGAACCCGAACCTGTTCTGTTCTATCGTAATCTTTTTGATGATCTCGGATCTGAACGCCTTGTAGCATGTTTCCATGTCGGACAAGTTAAGGTTCGTGAATATGTTCGAGAGGAGCGTCAACAACAAGTTTACGACATAGTGCCAGAAATACAAGACCCTGTGCGCACCCTCGCCCCTGAAACGGGAACCGTAAACAACATCCGCGCGCCCGTCGATCAAAGGCTCGATCATTCTTCCGTATTCACTTGGATCGTATTCGAGATCCGCATCCTGCACTATCACAAAATCGCCCGTGACATGTTGAAATCCCGTCCTGAGCGCGGCGCCCTTCCCCATATTTCTCTCGTGAAACACATATTTATCTATAACTCCGGCGAGGTCGCCCTTTATAATGTCCCGAGTCCCATCAGTGGAATAATCGTCAACTATAACCACTTCAATCTCAACTCCCGGTATTCCAACGGATTTCACGCGCCTTACAATCTCCCGGATGGTTTCCTTCTCGTTGTACACCGGTATGACCACGGACAATTTCTTTTTTTCGCTCATGGGCTAATTATATCAACATTCCTGTATTTCGCGCCAACCTTCAAAAATTCAATCCTTGTTTCATTGAAAAACAGTCGTCATGAAAAATATCTTTTATACTTCGCAAATCCCCATCGGAAACATATCGACAACGAGCAAAACCTTAGTTCCGCCTTTCACCGCCTGCGCCGGGATAGGCACATAAGCTTCTCCGAGGTTCCCTTCGCCGTCGAACAGGAGTTCTGTCTTGGCCTCTTCAAAAATCTCCCCCGTCCTCGAGTCGAAAACAATGAAATGTATCCAGTGGTCTTTCCCCGGACAAACACCGCCGACCACTTTCGCTCGAACCCGTTCGGGAGAAGATTCGAGTTCGACCTCGAGACCGTGTATCCGGCGAAG
>JAKLIR010000477.1 GCA_022709505.1 bacterium
CCTATCTGAACGAGATAAAAAACGACTTTATAACAGCACGATTTCAAGCTGCATTATCTTTGTATTGTGATTACGACTTCAGACCTTTAGACATACACACACAATACGAACAAAATGAGTACAGATATGGCATAAAAGTTGGTCTTCTGAAAAATACACTTCTCGGTTTCTACTCTGTATTGGACAAAATTTCTCAGTTCATCAACGAGTATCTTGAACTGGGTGAAAAAAGCGGGGATGTTACTTTTAATAGAATATGGCATAACGTTATAAAAGACAAAAATTGCAAAGTTGTTGCGAAACCCATAAAAGAAGGAATCATTAAATCTGGGGTATTTTCTTTTAACGCTATTTTTGACATCTATAAAGATTTTCAACAAGGTAAGGAATATGAAGAACTGCGCTCATTCAGAAACAAGATAGCTCATAGATTTCTTCCTGTTGATATCAGAGGAGGGGAATTTGAAGATGGTATTAGCGAAGAGAAATTGATAGAAAACACACTTCTTTTAGCCCGTATCACAAGAAATTGTATCATGTATCTAATCCAAGGTGTTTACAACGGAGGAATAAGTTTACAAAACAGCCGCAATCACTTTTCCCAACTCCGACAGTAATTCCGGTGGTTCTGCCACAGAAAATGCTTGTATGATTGAGGATTCTCTTCCCTAAGCTTCAGAAGGTGCTCCATTTTTACACAGCATTCTATCATAAGTTTCTTCATTTCCTCATCTGTAATTCTGCTGTATTTCGAATCCATGAACTTCTCGTCAGTGATTCCGGCATGAAGGTCTTCAAGGAAGCCATTGCGAAACACATGGGCGACAATCGAGTTGGCTTCCTCGCGGAGTGTCATATCTGAACCCAGAACATTCAAAATATGGTCTGGGATATTGTATAAGCTGATCTTGTATTTGTTTTTTCTCAAATTCGTGATTTTGCTTTTTGCGACACCACATTTGTCGGCAATCACCGAGTCCGGTAGTTCACTGACACACCAGAGCTGAACCATTTTTTCATACGTCAGATCGTCGAAGGTGATTTCAGCGTGGTCCAACTCTTTAAGACTGATCTTTTTCATTTCCATTAAACAGTTCTCCTTGTGAATGACCCGGAATCGGTCAGGAATATTCGACAAGCGAAAAATCATCCTTATCCATGTGTCTGACCGATTCTGTCCGCCAGAACTCGCTTTATAAACATCCCTGCCGATGTGTCCTGCTCGACCATCGTCCGGATTGATTCGAGTGCTTTATCCGTGACGCCGTGTTTTGCGGCGATTTCCATTGCGAGGTTGTACGCAGTGACGACATCGTAATCGGTGATTTCCCAACCATATCCGCGACACAGCCAGTGGATTGCCACCATCGCCGTGTTCAGCGCAAATTCCGGCTCGGTTTCCTTGAAATCCCGCGCGGCGCGGGTGAGCGTCTTCGGGTCGCACGGACTTCGCCGGGCAAGGTCAAGCGCGAGGTCGAGCAATCCCAGTTCCTTCGCGGTCGCAAACCATTTCCCTTCTTCACCAGGAGTTGAGGCGATAAGGTCCGAGAGAATTTCAGAGGACGGCTTCATCGGGTACTTTTTCGCAACCGCACGGAACTGCGCGATCCTCGTCGTGTATCGCCAGTTCTGTGTGAATGCGTACTTCTGTATGCCTCCTCGTGCAGCCCGGATGACAGAAGAACATTCTCGCAGAATTGATCTATGGATGAATGGTAGCTTTTCGTTTTGTTGTCTTTGCACGCCTCTGCGAATTTCACCGCCTCGGCCTTTTTCCCCTGCGCGAGCAGCGCCATCGCCCCGAATTTCTGTTCCGGCCAGAACTTAAACGACGCCTGGCCGAGCATATCGAAAATCTCCTGATGCCGCCCAGCGCGAAGCAGGCATGAATAGCAGGTGGGAATCACTGAGTAACCAGAGACACTTCGTTCCGCGTATCGCCGGAGTACCACAGGCTTAAGCTCATCCGCCCATCGGCTCGCCGTCTCCACGGAACCACACAAATCGCCCCAGTGGTCGCCGAGGTCTTCGATATAACACATTCCGTCGTCCTGGTATGCCTCCCAGAGCCGGTCGAGCCATTTTGTCCTTGTTTTCTCATCCACCTGCGCTTGCGCGATAATCGGCGCGAGTTCATTCACCGCCCTGTCAAGCGCCGCACCCAGCGCCCCGGAAGAGGAATCCACATGCATAAATGCCGGATTCACCCTCTCCATGAACTTGATTGCACCCTCGGCCGCCAGTGCGGGATCGGCACGGGACACGGTCTGTATCTCCTTTACTGCTTCCTTGACTCGCTTGCAGGCCAGCGCGGACGCCTTCCAACCATATAGACCGGCGCGAAAATGTGCCGCGAACTTCCACGTATGCTTTTCCTTCTTTGCCCCGGACAAAGCGGCCTCCACAAACACGGTTCGATTACACAAATCAAAACGACACCACAATTATAGCAGCGACAAGCGCGGCGGTCTTCAGTCATTATGGATTTTGCCTAACGAATTGAGTGTATTGGGGAGCCAAGTCGGGGAAGTTGTTAAGGATTACTTAACAACTGAATAGTTTAGCGGGAGACGGAATCTCATAGGTCAATCTGATCGCACTCGCTTCCGATCCATACTTTGCCCGTATCAAGCGTTTTCATGAGTTCAGCGGCTTCGCGCATGGTCTTGCCGTCGTAGCGGCTGATGGACACCGTTGCGCCCCTTGCGCGATAAAGCAA
>JAKLIR010000478.1 GCA_022709505.1 bacterium
GATCAGCCAGAGCGGCGAGACCGCGGACACCCTCGCGGCGCTTCGGATGGCGAAAGAGCGCGGCGCGAAAGTGATCGGCATCGTCAATGTGAAGGGCAGCTCGATAGCGCGCGAAGTGAACGGCGCCCTGTACATACACGCCGGGCCGGAGATCGGCGTGGCCTCGACCAAGGCGTACGTGGCCATGCTGATAGCTGAACTGCTTCTCAGCATCCATTTTGGGCGGGTGCGCGGCATGGTGACGGTTCCCGAGGCGCGACGCCTCATCCAGCAACTCAAGGCGCTGCCCCGCAAGATCGAGGACGTGCTCGCGGACACTTCCCACGTGCGCGAAATCTCGGACCGCTATTTCGAGTGCCGCGACTTCCTCTATCTCGGCCGCGGGATAAATTTCCCCACCGCCATGGAAGGCGCTCTGAAACTCAAGGAAATTTCCTACATACACGCGGAGGCGTATGCGGCCGGTGAAATGAAGCACGGGCCCATCGCCCTGATCGACCGCAGAATGCCCGTCGTCGCGGTCGCCACCAAGAGCCACGTCTATGAAAAAATGCTGTCCAATATTCAGGAAGTCATCGCGCGCGAAGGAATGGTGATCGCCCTCGCCACAAAGGGCGACGGCGAAATCCTTAAATACACCAAGGACGTAATCTTCGTGCCCGAAATAGAAGAAATTCTTTCGCCGATAATCAACGTGGTTCCCCTGCAACTTCTCGCATACTCGGTGGCGATAAACAGAGGCTCGGACGTCGATCAGCCCCGGAACCTCGCGAAATCCGTGACGGTGGAATAAACCGGGAACGGCGCCGCGACATAAGAGACGCCTGCCTCTCAAGCAAAACCGGCGGAACCTTTCGGATCCGTGAAGTTTTGGAGCAACTGTCTCTGATGATCCGTGAACCGGACGCCAAATCGAACCGTTTCTTGATTTCAATCGTTGTTTTGGCGTTTCTTGCTTTTTCAGCTTTCTCTTTTTACTTCGGCCGCTTCGAAGGCTCGGCTTTCCTGAAGGCGACCGGCCCGTATTTCTCAGCGAAAAACAATTCGGACGCCTCGGACCTCAACTCGCTCTTGGGATATTCGGTCTTGCTCAAAGACAAGCCTCTTTTCCGAGAGAATCTGCCTTTTTATGAGCAGATATTTTTTTATTCCGGTTTTCCAATAAAGGTTGACACGGCGTACCTGCACAGACCGATGTATGCTATTATCACATCCTTACTCGCTCCGTTTTTCGGCGTATTGGGAGCGATGGCGGCTGTAAATCTGCTCTGTTGGGCGGCTGCGGTAGCGGCAGCATGGTTGTTTGCAGGTGCGGCATATCGAACTCCCAAAGCGAGCGCGATCTCCGCGGTCATGACCGCCGCCGGCATGGGGTTTGTATTTCATATTGGAGACTTTAGCGCGCACGTGATGTCGTTCGCTTTTTATTACCTTGGAATACTTTTCATATATATGAGCGGTGTTTGGAAGGAAAGAAAACCCATAGATGTTCATGTGGCTTTGTGCTTGTTTCTGTCTTTGAGCTGCATCCAATACGAAACCGGGTTGTCTCTCGCGCTGGGATATCTCATAGTCTCCTTGCCGCAAAATAGATTCAGAATAGTCTTTCCGGCGGCATGCACCGCGATTCTTTGCCGGCAGCTTTACATCGCGTTTCTGAAAGCCGCGTGTCTGGCGACCACCGGCGCGAAACTCGAATTCTTCGCATACGGCGGCGACACCTCATATATGCTCGATTCTCTCAAAATATGGTTTGGGCTGCTTCAAACCCCCTCCTTGTTTTTTAAAACGTTTTCAAACTCGTTTCTCCAGTTCTCCTTCTTCGAAAATCCTCTCGTGATAATAGTCGGAATGTTTGCCTTGTTTTTTTTAAATAGACGAAACGCCCGGCGGCTTCTTTTTCACTTCACTTTCATCCTAATGCCCGTTTTCGGCGGGATGGCGTTCGCTAACGCGGCGAACGCACGCGGCTATCTGGTGTATGGAGCAAGTATCTTATTTTATTCGGCAATCGCCGGTATGCTTGGAGAAATTCTCATTGTTAGAGGTGTCGCGAAATGGTTCGCCGCCGCAGCTCTCGTCTTGATTGTTTCCTTTCAGGTTATTTGGAGCTTCGCTTATTTCAGACAAGATTACGGGCCTTCGAAATTGTACTTGTTCGGATACGACAAAGCCTATAGCGTTTTGACCAAACCAGCCGAGATACTCAGTTTGACCGGCGAAGAACGCACGCCCCGGGCCTTTGGCGGCCATGGTGGTATCGGCGATGCGGGCGCTTATTCGACCGACCGCCGGCTCATTGTTCAAACACCTGAAAAGAGAATTCTGATCTCCATTATTTACAGGAGTTTCGCCTCCGTCCTCATGACTTTCGCCGCCGCTCTCTTATATTCCCTGTTCGGAAACAAAAAATTAAAAGCACGCCGGGTCGCGCTAATCTCTCTTTTGGTCTGGTTGGCGCCGTGCCTCATACTCCCTTACCGGATTGGTTTCGTCAACATGGACACAGACATCGATGACATGAAAATCGGCATCGGAAAAACACCGGTGGAATACACGGTCTTCATTTCCAGCGAGTTTCGCCACGAGTTCGAGAGACTGAAGACGAAAGACAGCCGCGCCGAAATACTCATGGGATTCAAAACCTCGCGGTTATACGCGGGGAACAAACCCGTTCCCTTCGAACCGAGACCATCGACGAACATGCTGTTCGTAAA
>JAKLIR010000479.1 GCA_022709505.1 bacterium
TGATAGCCGCGCGGGATGGGTTCGGAGACGTGCTCGCGGAGGGTTCGAGAAGGCTTGCTGAAAGGTTTGCCCGCGCCGAAGTCGCGATGCATGTCAAAGGAATGGAGATACCGGCGTATGATCCGAGAGGAATGCCGGCGCAGGCTCTCGGATATATGACTTCGCCGACGGGTGCGTGCCACCTTAGAGGCGGTTATTCGATAGCGCTCGCATTTTTCGGCGGCTACAAGGAAGTGCCGAGATTCTCCATCAGGCAGGCGGCGATGACCGCGAAGAATCAGCAGGACCTCGGGATAATTCAGGATTCGTTCGGCGTTTGCAGATTCACCGGATATGCGGTCGGCGCGGAATACTGGACCAAGGCTTACAGCGCCGTCACCGGGAACCATGTCAGTCGCGAAGAAATTGAGGAATCGGCGGAGAGAATCGCGACTCTCGAGCGTGTTTTCAATGTAAAAACCGGGATTACAAGAAAAGACGACGATCTTCCCGCGAGATTCAAGACACAGTCCATCTCAATTGGAGACAGGTCGTATCGAATATCTGAAAACGATCGCGAGCGGATGCTCGACGATTATTATGAAATAAGAGGCTGGGACAAGGATGGAGTTCCCGAACGCGAAACTTGTGAGAAGTATGGGATAGAACTTTGATTTGAAATCCCAATGAGATTTCCGATCGGTTCGGACGGATGAATCAGGAATGATTCAAGCGAATTCGATCACGGCTTGCTTGATAATATTCAGTCCGCGGTAAAGATCGTCGTCATCAATAATCAATGATGGAAGAAGTTTTACAACCTCGCTTCTTCTTCCCGCTCGTTCGAGTATCAACCCATTGTCGTAGCATCTGGAAGCTATTTTCGCGGCGATTTCAGGTCCGTCGTTTCCGGAAATGGAAACGCCCCTAATCATTCCGAGCCCGCGTATCTCCACTCTCGGAGACATTGACTTGAAAGATTCACTGAGGAATGATTCCACCTTTTCGCTCTTTTTCCCGATTGATTTCTCAAAGCCGGGGTCCTTCCAAATTTCGAGGGCTGCTAAGGCTCCGGTGAGACTCAATGCATTGCTTCTAAAAGTTCCTGAATGGTCTCCCGGGCTCCATGCGTCGAGGTCCTTTCTTATAAGCAACATCGATAACGGGAGTCCTAATCCGCTTATGGATTTTGACAAGGCGATAATGTCCGGCTTTATCCCGCTGTGCTCGAATGAGAAGAATTTTCCGGTTCTCCCGCAGCCGACTTGAATGTCGTCGCATATCATGATGATTTCATGTCGCGTGCATAGGTCCCGCAACTTCACAAGCCATTCGAAAGGCGCCGCGTTCACGCCGCCTTCAGCTTGCACTGTTTCCAATAGCACCGCCGCCGGCTTTTCAATTCCCGAGTGCGAGTCGGTCAGGACTTCTTCCATATATTTGATCGTATCGAAAGTGGACATGAAACCCTCTGGGAAGGGCATGAATGTAACATCGTGCAGCGTTGCGCCGGATGCTTCGCGATATCTGAGGCTGCTCGTCGCCGAGAGACTGCCGAGAGTCATTCCGTGAAACGATCCGAAAAATGCGAAGATGTTCTTTCTGCCGGTGATCTTTCTTGAGAGTTTTATCGCGGCCTCTATAGCATTCGTGCCCGTCGGCCCGGGGAACTGAAATTTGCACTCCAAACCTCTCGGACCAAGTATCGTTTCGTTAAACTCATTCATAAACTTGAGTTTGACTTCAGTGTTCATGTCGAGAGCGCAGATGATGCCGTTTTCCTTCAGATAATACATGACGGCTTTGTGTATCGAAGGATTATTATGCCCGTAGTTAAGACTTCCGGCCCCTGAAAAGAAATCAAGAAAAGCGCGCCCGGATTCGGAATAGATGTGCGAGCCTTCGGCTTTCACGAACACGTCGGGGAACACCCGGCAGTAGTATCTGACTTCAGACTCGAGTGTGTTTGACATTTCCATCTCCGCGGCCTCCATGCCGATTTTAACTACGCGTTTCAATATATAATCGCTGTTTCACCCTTAAAGTATCTTATTCTTCGAAATTATATCATAAATGTATAAGCTCGAAACGTAATATGTCTCGTCGGCATCCGCTAATGGATTTTCGTTATTTGAAAAAATGGTATTTAGATTATTTGCCGACGTGATATATTTATTAGGGCCTGATTTTAACTATTTAACAAGAAAGAGGTTGAAATGATCGAAAAGAGAACATTTGACAACTGGAGACAACTTGCAGAACTCGATTATTTTGAGCTTCTTCCCGATGGCAGGATGTCTCTCAAAGTACCGGGACTCGAGGGATTGATCGATTTCCACACGCATTTCGGATGGACCGTGCTGATCGCGCCGCCTGTGGACCTGACCAAGGAGACGCCGTGCATGGAGCATAATTTCGGCGGTGATCTTGCCGTTAATCTCGACATATACATGGGGCAGAATTTCTATGAAGTGCGTCCAAAATGGGGCGTGCAGGATTATCTTCCGTGCGCGTTGTCTCCCCTGAAGAAAGGGAAGCATCATACACACACGATTCCGAATCTCATGCGTGAGATGGAACCGCTGAAAATCGAGAAATGCGTATCTCTTTGTCTTGATATCGCGAGTTCCGGAAACACAAGAAGGATAGGGCGGGCGTTAAAAGACAATCCGAAGTTCGAATTCTTCTGCATAGTGCATCCGAGGCACAAAAGGAGAGAGCAATTG
>JAKLIR010000048.1 GCA_022709505.1 bacterium
ATACATAAGAGATGGAAAACCGCCCCGCCCGGTATGTGATTCGCGGGAAAAAGAAAGCCCGTCCGACGAGACGGGAGTGGTCTTTTACGAATGATTCCGGGAACCGGAAGACATATTCTCATCAGACATTCGTTCGTGGGAAGGCGAGACTCGGAAGGAACCGTCGGGGATGGTTTGGGGATATCGGACTTCGGGCTTGAATTGAAAGAGCCCGGTTGCGATGGCGGGAAGTCGGGGTCTTTCACGTCCGACGAGATCAAGCTCGATTTTCCTTGTAATGAGTTGATACTTTCATGGAATGCTTTCGCGCCGGCCGGGTCGAGCCTCGAAGCGGAGTTCGGCGTTAAGCGCGAGTCGGCGGAATGGTCCGGGTGGTTCCAACTCGGCGAATGGACGCCGGACAATATCCGACCACTTTTCAGGCGCGACCCCGAGTATGGCGAACTTCACATAGACCATTTCAAATCCTCCATTCATTTCGGATATGTGAGATACCGGATAAAACTCAATGTGCTCCGGGGCGCCCGCACGCCGGTGTTGAGAACTGTTTTCCTCTCAGCATCGGACACCACTGCCGCATCGGACGAAAAAGATGTTTATCCGACGGTGGTCACAGACATAGCGGTTCCTTTCATTTCCCAACACGATGCCGCAGCGGTCAAGAACTCCGGAATGATCTCCGCCGGCTGCTGTGCGCCGACGTCTGTGGCGATGGTCTTGAACTATTATGGAATACCGGTGAGCGTTGAAACCATCGGTTTGAGGGCTTATGACCACTATGATGGAATCTTCGGCAACTGGGTTTATCTTGCGGCGGCAGCTTCGGAATTCGGCCTTGAAGCGAGCGTCAGGAGATTTTCGTCATGGCGGGGTGTGGAAAAATTACTGAAAGATACGATCCCCGTTATAATAAGCGTTTCATACGGCAAGGGAGATCTTACGCCGAAACCCAACCGGGAATCGCGCGGGCATTTGATAGTCGTGCGTGGTTTCACGGAATCGGGGGATGTAATCTGCAATGATCCCGACGGCGGCGAAAATGTTTCCGGGGAAGGACTCGTCTATGACCGGGACGAACTCGGCCGCGCTTTTTTCGGGCACGGCGGCGTCGGTATCGTCATAACCGGGAATGATTGAGCCGACATTGGAACCTTAAAAAACCTCCCAAATCCTCAATCGAACAATGTTGTAAGCATAAGTGTCCCGGGATGAAAAACAAACGCTATTTGTGTCGAGGGTTATTTCAGAACCGTGCAACCGCAGTACGGGCACGAGGTCGCATCCTTCTGTTGGGGCTTGCCGCATTTGCTGCAAAGTTTCTTGAGCACGGCGCGGCAATACGGGCAGAAAGTGTAGTCTTCCTTAAGCTTCTTCATGCACTTGGGGCAATGCCTTCCCTCCACCTGATCGGTGAGTTCCTTGACTATCGCCTCTGACTCGGGTTTCGTACAGTTTGTGAACTCGATCGTTACATCGGAATTCTGTTGTTCGTTGAAGAAACAGATTTTGATGGTGCATCCCATAAGGTAGTGGCGGTATTCCGCGGTTGTGACGAGCCGTCTCGGGTAAGCATTGAATCCGCTCTTGTTTTTAAAGAATGATCCTTTGATGTCGATCACTCTTTTGTCGGTGAGCAACAGATAGTTCTGATCCGTCGATCTTAGGATTACGCCGGGCTCCATGTTCACTTTTCCATAGGGGATGGCCACGAGTATCTGCTCATCCTTGGACAACATCATACGGATGTCTTTCAACAGATACTCTTTGAGTCTAACCATTTGTTCCATGGTCTTTTACCGTTTTTAATAGGAATATACGAAACGAACCTTGCGAGATGATTCCGATACAATTGTACCGCTTGAATGGAATAAAAAGCAATCGTAGTGAATTACGGCGTTGAAAAAAGGGATGCCATTTGTTACAATCAACGTGTTTTTGGAGAGATGGCCGAGCGGCTTAAGGCGCACGCCTGGAGAGCGTGTAAGGTGGAAACATCTTCGTGGGTTCAAATCCCACTCTCTCCGCTTCACAGATTTACATGGACATTAGAGATGGCGGTTGTTCTGCTTTTGAACTACATTGGTTGAAAAGTGAGTTAGAGCATAATCTAAAGACCGTGCCGCTCATCGTGACATATTTCACAAAATTATTCGATCTTTCGCATTCTTTGCAGTAACCGCAATATGACTTTGAATGTTTTTATAATTATAACCACGGGAAGAAATTGATTTTAAGAGTAATAGATGGAGGAGCGAAATCCATTTATTTTTGCGTCATGTTAATAACAATGGGTTTTAGGTCGATTTTTCATATTCATTAGGCAACTGTTTCAACAACGACTCCTATTACCCGATAAAAATATTATTGAAATATATCGAGCTTGTTTATGTTTTCCGACACATCGTCAGAAAACAAATGATATATGTTGAACATCTGTTATTGCCGAGCAGCGTGTTCAAAGCAAGCCTTTAGGAGGTGTTAATTATGGATACTCCCGCAAAGGTTCTTGTCGCTGACGACGATGATGATTTCAGGGGCATGATCTGTGATTATCTCACCGAAGAAGGTTATACAGTGATTGAAGCAAGCGATGGTTTGCAGGCGTTTGATAAAACGCTTAATGAGCGTCCCGACGTATTACTCCTCGATGTCATGATGCCCGGCCGTGGAGGATACGACGTGTGCCGCGATCTGAAAATCGCGGAGCGGCAGGATCACAAATGCATTGTAGTGATGCTCACCGCCAAGGCAAGTCTCCAAGACAAGCTCGCCGGATTCATGTCCGGGGCGAGCAGGTATATCTGCAAACCCTGCCAATTGAGCGAAATCAGCGAATGCATAGAGACGGCTTTGACCCAAAGAAGCATTACAGAACGGAGTATCGATGATTGAATCCGGATTGAACCCACATTTTTCACCAATGTGGATTGAAATCGGAATAAGAGATGAGATACAAGACGCATCGAGCGAGAACGAGGGATCATACTGTTTAGTATGTGACCGAGTTCGAGTCGATGATGCAACACAGTAGATCGCTCTTCTTATGATTTCTCGGATTTTTCTGGTGAAAAATCCGGGTTAATGATTGCTCGTTGATTCCCTGAGCTCGGAAGTAAAATATTTCAGTGTGCCTGAAAGACGATGGCGCGGGAAACTGATCGAAGAAGATGTTTCGAGATATCGGCTGTGCCGATAAAACGTCACAGCGGTTTGGACATTCTTAAAAAATTGGTATCCCCGAGGACGCGAACACGTGTTTCCGCATAAGTCGAGAATCCGAGCTTTTCATAGAGGCGCACCGCGTCAATATTTTCTTTTTCGGCTTCGAGAGTAAGGCGCACGGCCTTTTCGCATTTTGCTTCATCGCCCGCCGCCGAAATCAGAGATGTCGCAATATGCTTCCCCCTGTGTTCCGGGTAAACCGCAAGGTTGTTAAGATAGAAATCCCCTTTTCTTACGATATCCATGACACTGTAGTAGCTAATAAGCACCGGAAGTTTCAAAAGCATGTCTGATTTCAATTCTCTGAATAATGCGAGTGCGGTGGGGATGGATTCGCTCTGCTTCGCTACATAATCGTAGCAGAGCAACATGCCTGCTAATTCGCCGCCGGACTCCGCGGCAAGTGTATGTTCGTAAGAGAAAAGGTTCCTCTTATGACGGAACATGCTGGTGAGGACTCTCTCGCTGTCGTGTCCGAAAAGAGTGGTGTAAAACGGAGCGGACATTAGGAGAAGCTCGTGGAATGGGCGCGCATCATGAGGGGTCGCGCGTCTGATGATTATATTTTCGAATGCCATTTAGATGTTCCTTCACACTAATAACAAAAGTTCATGAAGCCGATATATTCGAACTCAAGGCGAAATCACCGACCGCTGAAACAGTATGGAGATGAAAGAATGTAATGCGGGATTTCAAAGACGTAGCAAGATTCTTCATCTGATTTCACGGCGTCCCCGAAAGAAAACGAGTATGTGATGTAGCCTTTCGCATCTTTCTTGCCCCTCTCGAAGGACGAGGGATTTCGAGGTGAATATTTTTCACCGTTCTTGTAAATGTTGAACGCGGGTTTCGGGCCGTTTTGAATTCTGAGGCCGACTACTCCGCTTATTTCAAAACTTCCGCCCGGAAGCCGGCGGGAAGAGAGGGCGGGCCTCATGTTGATCTCGGAGACCACGGCGTTGAACGCGGCGAGTGTGTTTCCGTTCCGGATCGCGGCGATCATCGATTCTCTTGTGAACTTGTCCGGAAAAACATAAGCTGTGAACTCTCCGAGTGAGGATTGGAGCAGACTGTGCATGTCTATCCCGGTAATTACGAAGAGTCTGTTTCCCTTTTTCAATTCGTTGAGGTAATTACTTGTGTCGAATCTGTAACTGCTGCCGTCCGCGTAACCGGGACCGAACTCGTTGAATATTTCGATCCCCTTGAAAAGGCCGGCGTACTTTTCCCACATTGGGCATACCCATGGATGGTTCCAGATATAGACGGACTTCTCGGCGTCGAGGTCCTTGATGAGGTCCGGGAGATTTTCCCGCTGATATTTATTGTCGAGGACGGCCGGAGAAGGGGCGCCGGTTATAGCGTTCAGGTGGCACATGACTCTTTCGTTGTTATCGTCCGCCCCGTTGAGAGTGCTGATCTCTCTCCCCGGAATTGTTATGAAGTCAGGGGAATTGAGAGAGTCGATCTCAGCTTTATAATTCGCGTAATTCAATTCTCCCGAATGAGGAGTGAATAGGACTCCCCTATAGCCTTTCCTTTTTAAAAAAGCGACTGTCTCTTTAGGGGACGAGCCGTCGTCGCCGGGACTGTTCGTATGCACATGAGCCCAGATGGGCACGATCTCAAACGTTTCATTGCGGCCGGTCGCGGATTGTTGCGGCCCCAAAGATGATTCAGCGCCGTTTGCCTGAGCAACCGAGACTAAAAGGATGATCAAAAGCATTTTTATTATGCGCATGGCGTCTCCTCGAAACTACAGAAAACCTTATGAGCGTAAAATTATAAATCCACGAACTGAGGTTTGAAAACATTTTCAAATATATTCACGATACGAGACAGCGCCGCCGATGAATGTTTTGTGCAACTTCAATCCGAGTCTTTGATGGTTTCATGGATAAATTGTTGATGACGCGCTATCGAAAAACCATATAATATCTGTCAAGATGAATGTATGTGACCCACAAGCCGGAGAGAGGAAGGGCGGAATGAAAGGAAAGCGAATGAAAAGAACTGTAATATTTCTGTGCGCGTTCTGTGCTGTTATCTCGTTCGGGTTCGCCGGGAAGGGCTTTGCCGCGGACGCCGCGAAAGCGGAAAAACCTTATTACGAAGAGGAGCAGGTTTTTGAATTCAACGCGGACAAGCACCCGTCGAATCACGCATCGACCATTGCGCAGATGCCGAACGGCGATTTATTGGCGACATGGTTCGGGGGGGCGAAGGAAGGGATGCCGGACGTTGCTATATGGACGTCAAGAAAATCAGCGAAGAATAAAAGTTGGACCAAGCCGTCCGTTCTAATCGACGAGCCGGGCGTTCCAGAAGGGAACTCATTGCTGTTCACCGATTCGAAGGGTGTCGTCTGGCTGTTTTTCGTCAGGAAATACGATCCGAAGTGGGACGCATGGGACAAGACATATCTCTATGTGCAGACATCTAAGGACGGCGGAGTAAAGTGGACGGCGCCGAGGAAACTTCAGGATAAAATGGGGTGGATGGTTAGGAATAACGTGACGGAACTTCCGGGCGGAAGGTTGTTGTTGCCGATATATCTCGATTCGAGCCCGATGCAGTGCATGTTATGGTTGAGCAAGGACGGATTCAAGACATGGGAGGAGAAGAGGGTTCCTCTCACTAAACCGGAAAGCAGTCAACCGACCTTCGTGTGGCTCGGCGGCGAGAAGCTGCTCATGATGGCGCGTAATAAAGGAATCCAAGGGAAGATATGGAGCGCGAGTTCCGACGATCTCGGCGGCGACTGGTATGACGTCAAGAAAACGAAACTATCAAACCCGGACAGCGGAATAAATATGATCCGGCTGAAAAGCGGGGCGATCGTGCTCGCGTACAACGACAGCGGATTCTATCGAACGCCGCTCACCATCGCTCTGTCCGAAGACGGCGGAAAGACATGGCCGTACAGAAAGAACATCGAGACCGACAAGAAAGAATATTCGTATCCGTTCATGATTCAGACAAAGGACGGCCGGGTGCATCTCGTCTATACGGCGGACGACAGGCGGATCATCAAACACGCGGAGTTCAACGAGGCGTGGCTGCGAAGTAAGTGACCGCGACGAGCCGTTTCCCACGGGAGGGATGCTTTAACATTTTGAAAGACCTGCCGGAGGCGGCGTCATTCGTCTGTTTCAGGAGCTTTTTTCGGGGTCGTGAATCTGATTATCAACAAGCTTATTTCATATAGGATGTAGATCGGGATGGCGACGAACGACAATGTCGGCAGATCGCCTGTCGGTGTGAGTATCGCCGCCGCGATGACGGCTATGAGAAGAGCGTATCGGCGTGAAGCAGCAAGCCTCTTATAAGACACGATTCCGATTTTTGCGAGCATGACAAGCACGACCGGGATTTCAAAAACGACGGCGAACGAGAAGAGAAAAGCCGTGACGAAACTAATGTAACGATCAAGAGAATAATTGGGCTGCACGGATCCCCATGAGAACTGTTCGAGGACTTTGAGCGTGTATTTGACGGTGGAAATTCCAAAGCCCCCGCCCACGAAAAAAAGAATGATCGCCGAGAAGATCGTCGGGAGCGCCATTTTCTTCTCCGTGGGTTTCAGTGCGGGCGCTATGAAGAGCCATATCTGAATAATCAGAATCGGCGCCGCGATCAGAATGCCGAGCACCCCCGCGACTCTCAAGCGCCACATGAACGCGTCCGCCGGTCCGAGATATTGAACTTTGACCGTGGGCGGTATTATCAGATTCAACGCGGTGGGAGAAAAAAACCAACCTCCTATGCAACCGATCCCGACGGCGATGAGCGCATAGATCAATCTACGCCTCAATTCATCGAGGTGCTCGATCAATCCCATCTGGGCCGATTTCTCTTTAGCGCTTTCTGATCCCGATTGTTCTTCGCTCATTATTCAAATGAATGTAGCATAGGGGTATTTTCGTGTCAATTTGGATAAAGACTCACTCTCTGTGAACTCTCGCATGATTATTACCCTTTTACGAAACCGACAGAAGACGCGTGTATGTTTCTTCTATCTTTTTTATCATGTTTTCCACACTGAAGATATCAGAGACGGATTCTCGCGCGTTTCTCGAAATGTTTTTCCTCATGTCCTCCGAAAAGATAATTTTCTCCAGCGCATCGGATAGAGCCGAGGAGTTCCCGGCGGGAACGAGGAGCCCGTTTGTTCCGTTGCTGATAAGAAACGGAATTCCGCCGACGTCGGACGCAACGATCGGCAGCCCCGCGGACATGGCTTCCACGATGGATTTACCATAGCCTTCATTCAGAGACGGCTGAACATAAATGTCCATCGAATGCAGAAGGTCCGGGACGTCTTCCCTGAAACCGAGGAAGAGCACTCTATGAGAAAGACCTTTATCCGCGGCGAGAGCTTCGAGGGCGTCGCGTTCCTCTCCATCGCCGACGATCATTAGTATTGTGTCATTTCGCGAGGAGCTTATGATTCCGAATGCATCGATGAGGTGCTTCACTCCTTTCACAGGATCGAGCCTCGCGACCGTGCCTATCACGGTGGCGTCCGGTTTTATCCCCAACCCGGCTCTGACCTCCGATGGAGGGGAAGCCGGCGACGCGAACTTTTTGATATCCACTCCGCTGTGAACGACTTCGAACAACCTCCTTCGTCCGATGCCGAGTTTAAGGTGATCCCTTATCTCAAGCTCGGTGAGGCACAGCACGGCGTCGCAGAAATGCGCGCCGATCTTTTCGAGAAGGATGAATAACTTTGTTTTAAGCGAGCCGAAATAACCGTAGAACACATGCCCGTGCGTGCTGTGTATGACCACCGGGACGCGGGCGGCGCGCGCGGCGATGCGCCCTATGAAACCCGCCTTCGAGGTATGTGTATGAACTATATCGAAACCGCCCTTTCGGATGATGCCGTACAGCTTGAACAGCGCTTTAACGTCCGAGAACCCGGGGTCTCTTTTCAAGGAAGGTTCGATGCGGAAGGAGGCGCAGGAATTTTTCAACGCATCCGCCTCTTTGTCGGAGAAACCGTTGAAGGAGCCGCATAGAAGATGCGTTTCAAATTTGTTTTTGTCGATGCCGGTTACTATGTCATCCATGACCATGGCGGAGCCGCCACGATCGAGCCTTGTAATAATGTGCAGGACTTTGACGGGATATTTTGCTTCTTCCTTTCTACATACGGTCACGAAGGACGTTGAACAGACGGCTCTTCCGCCGGTGAGCGCGTACAGGATGCGCGAGAGCGCGTCTAACGTCATGGCGAAGAGTGCGATAGCAAATTTCAGAAGGCCTGAATTTGTATAGCCGTAGATGTCGGAGAAGACAAGAGGAGAAGGAGTCGTTTCTTCAACTTTGAATCCAGCGAGATGCGCTATGAGACGCATTGTATCAGGCGAGAATGAGAACCTGTGAAATACGGCCGGGCTGCGGGATATGCCTACTCGCTTGAAAATTGATGACAATTTCGAAAAAGCTCTGTGGGCGGGCAGGTGGAAGTTAAGATTAAGGCTTCTTATGACAAGTACGCCGCCGGGCTTCAGACAACGGCGAACGAGTTTCAGTTCGTCTATGGGATTATCCATATATTCGCAGGACCCTATCATGGCGACGGCGTCGTATGATTCGGGCGTCGCGTTGAAATCAGCCAGCACGCCGCGAAAGACGTCGAGTCCTTTCGAGCGGCAATAAGCCACGGCCCTCGGGGCGATTTCTATGCCGGATGTTTTCCAACCTTTGCTCTCGGCGAGTTGCATGAGAGGTCCGAACCCGCAGCCGATGTCCAACATTTTCCCCGGCGCCTCGCGTGCTTTGTCGAGTCTCGATAACAAATGCCGGAGAATTCTAAGCCTCGGCCCGTACATGAGGTCGGAATATTCATCCTGTTTGTCTTCCTCCGGTTCATTGAGCATGAGCGGAGTGTCCTTGATGTCCGGGTTACGGTAAACAAGGCCGCAGAAACGGCATCTTACAATCTTAACAGCGCCCATAACCTTGAGAGTCTCGGTCTCGGTCGGGCCGCAGACGATGCAGTCCCTGTTGAACAACTCGATGTTCGATGCGCTGTCTTTATTCTGATGATCCATATTATTTACCGTAAAGGGCGGGGGTGCGCCCGGCTTCAAGATAGAAAGACTCCAGTTGTTCCGCTATCACGTCCCAAGAGTAATTCGCGACGACGTGTTCGCGGCCCTTTGCGCCGAAGTCCGGCAGTTCGTCGTATCGGTTCAGCCAATAGAGAATTCCTTCAGCGATACCTTCGGCGGACGCATCAGGAGTCAAGAATGACGGGTCGAACCTGTTGAATATCTCGACCGTCGCTCCGACGGGTGTTCCGACAACAGGCACTCCGCATGCGAGGGATTCGATAGTTACAAGTCCGAACCCTTCGAGTTCTTGAGTGGGAAGCACGAAAAGGTCGGCCGCCCTGTAATAGTCCGGGAATACGGCTTCATCTATGAAATCGGTGAATAAAATATTTTTGCTAATCCCGAGGTCCGCGGCGAGTTTCAGCATAGCGCTCTTTTGCGGACCGCGGCCTGAAAGAACGAGGAGCACGTCGGGTTGCTTTGCGGCGACTATTTTCATCGCGTTGATTAAATTCGAAATCCCGTAGCGCGGTGAAAAAAAACGCGCGCTGAAGAGGATCGGCCTGTCGGCCGGAAGACCTATGCTACATCTGACTTCCTTCTTGTCCGAAGCCGGTTTGAATACCGTCGTATCAACGCCACCTGAGATGATTTTTACCGCTTCGGGGTTAACCCATCGATATGTGGAGAGCAATTTATCCTTGACGTATTCGCTTAGGACGAGGGCTTTGGAACATTTTTTCAGTATCGCTTCCTCGACCAGTCTCCTCGCGTGATACTGCCAGTTTTTCGAGCCTTCCGTTTTTATCTGATATTCAGTCGCCCATGATGATTGGAAGTGATAAACGATCGGGGCGGAGATTCCACCGCCGAGAAGGGCGGGGCCGATGCTCGTTCGGGGCTGATTAAGCTGAAGGAGGTCGTAGCCGCCTGTCCTGATGCAGTTCCTGAAAGTGGTTTTCGATTTCAGAACCGTGGATGTAAAAGACGGCGTATCGTCGCCCGCCGAATAGAGTATGAAATCGATCTCCGGGAACCGCGAAATAAGAATGTTTTCGTCGTGAAGACATGGCAACATTGCGGATACCGAATGACCACGGCGGGCGAGGGACGAACAGGCGCCGAGGAAGTGCCGGGTGCCACCACCGAAGTTTCTTGCCGAGAATATGTCCGCGGTCGCGAGTATTTTCATTATGTCATTCGACGCAGGATTCGCCGTCCACCAGTAATGATATCAAATTTCGCTATATGTTTCACCGGCGCGCGGTTCATTTTATAATTGTAGAAGGTGAGAATGGAGAATATATTTGTTTGTCCTGAATGCGGCGGTGTCCTCTCGGAGGGTGCTGAGGCATACATCTGTGCGTCCGGGGGACACACTTGGCCGGTTCGCGAGGGAGTGCCCTGCTTCAATTACGAGGATATTTACTGGAACGATCTTCCCCGCGAGAAGATGACGGAGCTGATCGAAATCGGCAGGCGCGAAGGTTGGAGAACCGTTTATCACGATCATCTGAGAAAAATATATCCCAAATCAGAGCTCGGCATCATCGGCGATGAAAGACGCTCGGACTGGGTGTATCTTACCGATGTTGACGACGAAAGTGTTTGTCTCGATCTCGGTTGCGGTTGGGGCGCGGTCGCCGTCGGGCTCGCGGAACGTTGCGGGCAGGTTTATGCGATGGATGCCACTTGGGAACGTCTGAGGATGCTCGTTCTCAGAAAAGAGCAGGAGCACATAGACAACCTGCACCCCGTTTACGGCGGCACGAACCTATCGTTTCCTTTCAGGCGGGACAGTTTCGATCTGATTTCCCTCGTCGGAGTTCTCGAATGGATTCCGCAGTGGAAAAAGGACATGCATCCGTGGGCCTGCCACATCCACGCCCTAAAAAAACTTCACGGACATCTCAAAGATAATGGGTCGATTTACATAGCGATCGAGAACCGGACCGGATACAACTACATCATGGGCCGGAAGGATCACAACGGAGTGAGATTCGTGAGTCTCATGCCGCGGCCGCTCGCGGACGTGGTTTCAAGAATCTCGACCGGCTCCGGGTATAGGACTTATCAATACACTTTCATGGGCTATAGAAAGCTGCTGAAACTCGCCGGATTCACGGACATCCGGTTCTACATAACGGTTCCGAACTACAGAGACCCTTATGTTTATCTCCCGATGGATTCGCCCGAGGCGGCGCGCTATTTCATAGATGAATTGTTCGACACGTTCACGCTCATATCGCCTGAGCGCAAGAAGGAGTACGCCGTCGAGTACGCGGCGGCGAAGGCTGCGTTGAAGGTCGGGAGCATTTTCCCGTTGTGGCGGCTCTTGAAGTGGATTACGCCGGGGTTTTCTATAATCGCGAGAAAGAAGTGAGACGAAAGGCAAGATATGCTGCCGGAAATGAGAAGAGAGATACTTGATCGATGGGAGTCCATGGATCGAACGCGAGCGAGGCCGGGTTCGCTTCATTTTCTCGGTATCCGCGGCTCGATCAGGAGCGGCAGGGTTACTTTTCTTGTTTTTATCAAAGGAGAGGAAGAACCTCTCTTCACCTTGAAAATACTGAGAAATAAAAAAAAGAAGGAACAATTTGTAAACGAACCCGAAACGCTGAAGGAACTTTCAGGCTATCCGGGCATATCCGAATTCGTTCCTAAAGTTCTTATGACGGGAGTTTGCGCCGGGGCTGAATTCGTTCTCGAATCATATATTGCCGGCCAAACGATGAAAGCGCCCGTAAACTCGGATGGGTTGCCGGTTGAGAACGACGCGGCAAACGCATTCGCGGTTATCAGGGATTGGTTTCGAGTTCTATATTCCGCGACGGAGCGGAATACGACCGACACGGTGCATGGCGACGAAATGGCGAAGAGAGTTGAAACCATGGTTGCGGAGTATGAGCAGCGTTTAAGGCCGGATCAGCACGAGGCAAAACTTCTACGTGTTATGAGTGAAGAGTATGACGGGCTTATCAAGGACGGTCTGGTTCTGCATCGTGCGCATGGGGATTTCTGCCGGCAGAACATACTTTTCGAGGGTGAGCATCTGTCAGGCGTTATAGATTGGGAACTAAGCCGGCCAGCGGAGTCGCCGCTCTTCGATATGTTCACGTTTCTTGTGAACCACCATCTTTTTTCAGGAATGGAAAGCGGACGAATGCGATACGAACGCTGTTTCCGCGAGACATTCTTGGAGGAGAATCGCTACAGCACGCTCGTGAAAAGACTCATAAGGTCTTGCTGCAAAATCATGGGCGTTTCGCACGAAGCCGCACCGTTTCTACTTGCGTATGCCGTGGCGTCGGAAGCGGTAGCCGAACATATCGTCCTCGAAGAAGCATCCCACAGGGGTTTCATTCCTTGGTCGGGCGAAACCGACCAACTCGACAAGGCCGCCGGTTTTGAGGAGCTTTTCAGAACCCAGATGTGGCGAAGATTATTTTCCGAACTTTCGAGCAATTTCAATTCCGTGAGTCTGTGAATTCGAAGACGGCGAAGACTATTCCTATCCGTCTTTGTCCGCAACTCTGAAAATGATGATGTCGCTGTTCATGTAAAAAGGCGTAAAAGTCTCCGGATGAGCAAGAGCCCATTCGGCTTCCACCGGCGCTGAGATTCTTCCCCGATAGAATTCTTTCGAAATGAAAAGCAAGTTGTAGCCGTCGCTCAA
>JAKLIR010000480.1 GCA_022709505.1 bacterium
TCCGGATCTCTTTCGCCGGTATGCCCGTCGTTCCCGACACAAGCCTGCACCCGGCTTTCAATACCGATGTTGCGCGGGCGCCGAAACCTTCCGCGGTCGTGAAATCCACGACGACGTCCGCTTTCGATTCGCGCAATGCTTTTTGCAGCGAATCCGCAATGATGACGCCGTTTGCGCCTATTCCCGCCGCTTCGCCTGAGTCCTTGCCCGCTCCTATCGAATCGAACGCACCGGCGAGCACGAGGTCGCTTTCGGCGGATACCGCCCTCACGACCTCGCTGCCCATTTTTCCCTTCGCGCCTGATACGAGCACACGAATTTTCTTCATTTGCGTTTACCCCGTCCGGCCTCGTCGTTTTTGCTGCTCGCGCGGCCGCCGTTGTTATTCTGCGCATTCCGCCAATAGATCATCTTATTGATCGCGGTGGTGTAGGCTCTTGCGCTCGAATCAACTATATCGAGACTCGCACCGCGCCCGCTTATGATGTGTCCCTTGGGGCCTGCGATCTGTACTGTCACTTCGCCTATTGCGTCTATCCCGCCGGTAACCGATTTGACGGAGAAGTCTATCAACTTCACGTCTTCGCCGGTTATTTTTCTGATACACTGATACACTGCGTCCACGGGGCCGACCCCGATCGCCGCTTCCTGCACAAGCTTACCCTCCACCACCATCTCTATCATCGCGGTGGATTTCGATCTGCTTCCGCACATCACGTTGACTGATTCGAGATGGAAAATTTCGGGAATCGCAATTATCTCGTCTTCAATAATCGAGCGGATGTCCCAATCGGAGACCTCTTTCTTTTTGTCGCAAAGCTCCTTGAACCGGTAGAACGCCTTGTTGAGGTCTTCGTGCGCGAGCTCGTAGCCGAGGTCCAGAAGTTTGTCGTTGAATGCGTGCCTTCCGGAATGCTTTCCGAGTACGAGAGAGTTAGCGTGAAGCCCGATGGACTCGGCGTCCATTATCTCGTACGTTCTTTTGTCTTTGAGTACGCCGTCCTGATGAATACCGGCTTCGTGCGCGAAGGCGTTCTTGCCCACTATCGCCTTGTTCGGCTGTACGTCTATGCCCGTGACCCTGCTTACGAGACGGCTCGTCCTGTATATCTCGTTCGTTACAACGTCTGTATAAAGGTTCAGGAGATCGTGCCTCGTGCGGATCGCCATCACGATCTCTTCGAGCGAAGCGTTTCCGGCTCTTTCGCCGATCCCGTTGATGGTGCATTCCACTTGTCTCGCGCCCGCCAATAACGCGGCCGCGGAGTTCGCGGTAGCGAGTCCGAGATCGTTGTGGCAGTGGACGCTGAAGATAGCCTTGCCCGAGTTCGGGACTTTCTTGATGATGTTCTTAATCATCGGTCTGAACTCATGAGGCATGGTGTAGCCAACAGTGTCCGGAATGTTCACGGTTGTCGCGCCCGCCGCTATGGTTTTCTCGACTATTTCACAGAGGAAATCCGGATTCGACCGGGTTGCGTCTTCCGCGGAAAACTCTATGTCTTCCGTGTATTCGCGGCAGTGTTTCACAGCCTCAACCGCCATTTTCAGAACTTCCTTAGGGGTCTTTCCGAGCTTCTTTTTCATGTGAATCTCGGATGTCGCGATGAATGTGTGAAGCCTGTTCCGCTCCGCGTATTTAACAGCTTCCCACGCACGGTCTATGTCTCTGAAATCCGTTCTGCAAAGTCCGGCGACGCAAGGGCCGTGGACCTGCTGAGCGATCAACTTCACTGCTTCGAAATCGCCGGGCGACGAGATCGGGAACCCCGCCTCGATAACGTCGGCTTTAAGGCGCGCGAGCTGCTGCGCCACTTGAATTTTCTCGTATGTCGTCATGGTCGCGCCCGGCGATTGTTCGCCGTCGCGCATGGTGGTGTCGAAGATCACCACCTTGTTCTTATCAACTTTCTGTTGTGCGCTCATAGAGGGTCTATTTTTTCAGCCAAGGCATCATCCCGCGCAGTTGTTTCCCCACTTTTTCTATCAGGTGGTTGGCGTCGCGCTCTTTCATGCGGTTGAAGTCAGGCCTACCTTTCTTGTTTTCATCGATCCATTCTTTTGCGAAGGACCCGTTCTGAATTTCCGCGAGTATATCTTTCATGATCTTCCTCGATCGGTCGTCGATGATTCTCGGACCGCGAGTCATGTCTCCGTACTCCGCGGTGTCGCTGATGGAATAACGCATCCACTGTATTCCGCCTTCCTGCATGAGATCGACGATCAGTTTCAGTTCGTGCAGGCATTCGAAATAAGCGATCTCCGGCTGGTAGCCGGCTTCCACGAGCGTGTCGAAACCCGCCATGACGAGCTGGGTGCAGCCGCCGCATAGAACGGCTTGCTCGCCGAACAGGTCGGTCTCCGTCTCTTCCTTGAAAGTCGTTTCGATGACTCCGGCTCGCGCGGCGCCGATTCCGCGCGCATAAGCGAGCGCCTGTTGCTTCGCATGGCCGGAAGCGTCCTGCTCCACCGCAACGAGAGCCGGAACGCCTTTGCCTTCCTCGTACATTCTTCTCACGAGATGCCCGGGGCCTTTCGGCGCAACCATTGTTACGTCCACGAACGCCGGCGGCACTATCTGCTTGAAATGAATGTTGAACCCGTGTGCGAACATTAAAGTGTCGCCTTTTTTGAGTCCGGGGGCGATGTCTTTTTCATACACAGGGCCTTGTATATGGTCGGGTAGAAGGATC
>JAKLIR010000481.1 GCA_022709505.1 bacterium
TTTTTCACCCCGCTCAAGGAAGATACATCCGTCGGAGTGCGCCTCTCGGTCGTCGTGCCGTCTCCGAGCTGCCCCGATGAATTGTCGCCCCAGCATTTTACATTCCCGTTATTGAGCAGCGCGCACGTATGGTGCATCCCCTCCGAAATCTCTTTAGGTTGGGTCGCGACCGAAGAATAAACTTCAACGATGACGGTTTTCTGATCGGTTGCGCCGCTGTTGTCGGTGGCGATCAGCCTCACCATGAATGTCCCCGCTGTCGTGAACGTGTGGCTCGGACTTTGCGAACTGCTTGTTGACGAGCCGTCGCCGAAGTCCCATGAATAAGTGACGCATGTTCCGTCTGGGTCCGTGCAGCCGCCTGTGAAATTCACAGCGAGAGGCGCGGCGCCGTACGTCGCGCTCGCCGATGCGGAAGCCGTCGGCGATTGGTTCACGGTCGGGGAAACCGTTATCGTCCGCGTCGCCGTGCCTGTTCCACCCCGGTCGTCCGTCACGGTCAAAGTCACTGTGAACGTTCCCGCCGTCGTGAACGTGTGGCTCGGATTCTGAGAACTGCTCGTCGTGCTGCCGTCGCCGAAATTCCAAGAATAAGTGACGCACGTCCCATCCGCGTCGGTGCAGCCGCCCGTGAAATTCACAGCGAGAGGCGCGGTCCCGGACGATGCGCTCGCCGATGCGGAGGCCGTCGGCAACAGGTTCACCGCGGTGTACACCGTCACCGGCGAATCTACATTGTCGCTCGAAGCTCCGTTCACCCTGCATCCCGGCGTGTATGAACCGGCGGCGGAGTACGTGCAAGTCTTAGTCGCTCCCGTCGGGATGGATGACCACGCATCCGTCGAGTTGCAGCGCCCTTCAAGCAAGGACACCGTTCCGTTGGCCGAGCAAGTAAGAGTAACTTGAGCCTGCCCGCCGGACAGCGTCGCGCTCGTCGGGAAAACGGACGCGGTCACTCCCGCGGGATTCGACGCCTTCTGCAACGCAATCACGTTGTTTTCTATCTCGGAATCACCGTATTTTATTTTGAAAAAACCACTCTCCCCCCAAGCCGTCCCCCAACTGTTTTTCGCAATCCAATACTGCCCCGCATCGTTATAGCCGACTATGGCGACGGCGTGATGCCCCTCCAGCTCCCCCCACACGTGTTGATACGTCCCCGACTGGTAGTAGAAGAAATCGGTATATACTTTCATCGACGCCAAAACAGGGCCTTGCAAAAGATAGTTCTTTATCGATGCGCCGTCCGCCGGCGACCAGACCCACGAGTCGATCTTGCTGACACGCGACTCCCAGCTCGAACACTTTCCCGCGCAGACATTGTCCGCGGCCTGATAGGGGAGACACGCTTCATCAACCACTCCTTGATCCTTGAGTTTGTTCGCCGCACTGCTGAGCCGCCATCCGCTGCTGCACAAACCGCCGCTTCCGCCGCACGAAAATAAATCCGATTCCGAAAGGTCCGCGTCCAGAACCGCGTTGTTGCCCGCAATCCTCGTCACCGCCTCCGCCACGCCCAACGACGCGAACGCCACGCAACTGCCGCACACGCCCTGCGTCTTTACCGACGTGACCCAATTGACGCCGTCCCGATCCCTCCAGTCGAGCGCGGTCGGCAACTGCGCCGCGCTGAGTTCATTCTTCATGGCGACCCTCGTCGCCGTGTTCGTCTCCGGGATGAGCCCGTTAAGGCTCCTTCGTTCAGCTTCGGGCAGTTGAGAGATCTGGTTTTCCGCGGCACGCCAGCTCGCGCCCTGTCTCTGAATTTCATTATTTATGGTCTGCTCCGTACGCGTGGGAGCGGACACGCCGCCGCCGCCGCCGTCCCCGCAGCCCGCGAGCACGATCAAACACGCTATCCCCACCGCGAAAATAAACGAATTGTAAATTCTCTTTCTCATCTCTCTCACCGCCTAATTTTGATTCTGTCCTCTTATATCACAGCTTAATAATTGACACAACCCATCAAACGCGGTCTGATAACGGACTTTCAACCGAAAATGCCGGAATGAAAATATCCGCGCCGCGCTTCTTCCGCCTCCGGAGCAAGGTCATTTCACAACCATGTGAACATTCGTATCCACAGCTCGCCCGGCTTGCAGCCCCGCACCCGGCGAACCGCCCCTGCTCATCTCACGTATGTTTTTCAATCGCGTCTCAACCATGCTCGTGTCTATCACAAAACCCTCCGACGTCCGCCGCATGGTCACGATCCGGAACGCATTAGGGTACTGCACGAGCGACGGGTTCGTTATGTGAACGAAATTCTTCCCGCGCTCGATCTTCGCCATGTGGAAATGACCAGCGAAAATCGCCTTTATGTTCGGGTGCGCGGTCACTGTTCTCAGGTATTCGTCCCTGTTGGTAACCTCATGGCTTTTCGACGCTATCGGATACAGCACCGGGAAATGCTGGAAAACAACCACCGGCGACTCCGGATACGCCCCGGCGACATCTCCGAGGTATTTTAAATTCGCTGGAGAAAAATAACCTTGCGACGTTACGGCATCGTCCCGCGCGCCGTCCAGCACTACGAAAACGATCCCGTTCTTCTGAAACGAATAGTACGTCGCCGGAAAGCTCCCACTCTTGTCGTACTTCCTCATCGCGTCGAGGTATTCCCGCCGTTTCATCCCGGAAGGGCTGATCTCGTGGTTCCCGATCGCCCAGAACCACGGCG
>JAKLIR010000482.1 GCA_022709505.1 bacterium
CACAACATACGGCGCGGACGCGGACCCGGCAAAAGACCCCAAGAACCACTATTTCTGCGTGAAAGTCGGCGCGGAATTCATCCTGATTAAAGTCACGGACTACGTCTATCAAAAAGACATGATTACCAACCGCCCCAATGGCGGAAGCATGACTTTCACTTGGAAATGGATCAGCCATTCGCCCGCCTACGCGGGATACGATCCCGTCAATCTTACAACCCACCTCGAAGGCGTGGACCGCGTAGGCTCAGGATACAACTTCCTCCAGAACAACTACGAATTCAGAAAGTACGACATATACGTGGCCGACCTCGACGCCACGACGGGCGCCATCAAGGAGCCGATATACCAACTGACAAACGATAACGACATCGATCGTTTCCCCTGCTTCTCACCATCGTCCTCGGACATCGTTTACTTCACCCACGGGACGGCGGCCGACAGATACATGAGCTATGAATTCCCGGGCGATCCCGCCGATTCGAACATCTATATGATGAGCGTGAACGGCGGCGCGATGACCAAGGTCACCAACGGCAACTACGACCGCTACTGTTCGTTCTCCCCGTCCGGAAAATATTTTGCATTCTCACGTTACGACGGAACCAATTACGATTTACGGCTGGCCGACTACACGGGCGGCACGGACGCTCTCCTCGCCGACACCGGCGGCAATGATATCTACCCGTCATTCTCGCCGATGGGAGACAAGGTTGCTTTCCAATCAGACGTGACTATCGACACCGACATCTTCACGGTCGTCATCGACGGTACAGGCCTGCTCAATATCACGAACAACAATTCGATCAACGACAGCATGCCCGCGTGGACTCCCTGAGTCTCGCCTTTCCGGCGCACCACATAACTTCCAAGATACTTCTGAATATTTGAGAATTGACAGTTGGTCTCAGTATTTGTACTATCAATTATGTAAGCTGGGGCAAACTTGAACCATAAAATGTTTAAACGCCCCGGCCCAACCAGCCGCGGAAAAAGGAGGAACCACAATATGAGAAGAAAGCGGATGCTGCACATCATGTTCGCCTTGGCCCTCGCAACGACGGTCACAGGCGCCGCAACTATCCACGCGGCGAAACTCGGAGACAAAATCGGGAGCGTCCTCAAAGGCGCGGGAATAGTTCTTATCACCGATGCTTTGTCAAAACAACTGAACGACTTCATTAATACCGTGACGCTGAACAAGGGAGTGCCCGCGCAGGCCGAAACCAAAGTCGTGCCCGTCATCGCGCTCGGTTCAGGCACAAGAGCAGGCGCGGCTCAAGTGACCGGCCCCAAGGAGCTTGTAGATAAGGTCAAGGTCGTCGTGCAGATCGAGACGAAATTCACGTTGAAAAACCTCGACGTGGAGGTCTTCGTGCCGAGCGACAGCATGAACCCGTTGAAGTTCAACCGGGTTGAAGGAGTCGGAGTCAGCGCGCTGATTGATTTGAGGTTAAGCGGAATCTGAATCGGAGGAACCTAATGGGAAGAATCCGTTCGAGAGTAGTTTCTAAAGCGCCGGTGGCGGAACTCTACCGCCTCGGTCGGGAAGTCCACTCGTTCACCGCCATGTTTCCGAACCTGAAGGAAATCAAACTCCTCGAATGTTCTGAAGACGGCTGCTACGTTAAATCCGAATGGACGGCGCAGGCGAAACTGATAACACAGACCCGAAGCATGACATGGGTTCAGGAGGACCGCTGGGACCACGATTCGAAATGCTGCCGGTTCACATGTTCGTCCGATAATCCCGGCAGATTCAAAAAGCTCGACGGGACATGGTTTTTCAAGCCGCATCATTCCGGCGCCGAAATGATCATGGATGTGGATTTCGAGATAGACCACCCCTTGATGAATCCGATCGTCGCGAAAATCATAGACAACATAATGAAGATGAATAACGAACACATGTTGAAGGTGATAAAACAAAAAGCCGAGAGCGGAGAATGAACCATGGAGCCTTCCCGGTCGCGCGCTTTAATTTTTCCAGCGGCGGTTATCGGCCTTCTGCTTCTCGCCGGCGCGTGCTCAAGCACCTCGGCGAAGGGAAAACCCGAAGAGACTCGCACTGCGGCTTCCGCCGAAAATAAAAAAAACGACGCCGGTCCCGTTTTTGTTTGTTCGAGCGCCGGCCGGTGGTTCCCCGCGGATCAAGCTGCTTTGCGCGCGATAATAGACCGCTCATTCTCCAAAGCCGATCCGGAAAAGATATCCAGCCGGATAATAGCCGTGATCTCACCACACGCCGGATACGACTTTTCGGCGCCGGTCGCGGCTTACGCTTACAAAGCCCTCAAGGGGCTCCGGTTCGACACCGTCGTCGTGGCGGGATTCTCGCATAGAGCTTACTCGCCCGATATGGAAATCTATCCAAAAGGTTCTTTCAGAACACCGCTCGGCGACATTCCCATTGACGAAAAAGTCGCCGCTGAACTGATTGCGGCAAGTCCCCGGATAAGACCGGCGACCGACCTTTTCGACGCCGAACATTCCGTTGACAATCAACTGCCTTTCCTGCAATCCGCGCTCGACGATTTCAAACTCGTCCCGGTCATTTTCGGGAGCCAGTCCCCGGAAAACATCACAGCGCTCGCGGACGCTCTCGCAAAGGTTCTGAAGGGCCGTAACGCACTGCTTGTCGCAAGCTCCGACATGTCGCACTTCTACA
>JAKLIR010000483.1 GCA_022709505.1 bacterium
ATCGTATCGAGGCCGAGTCCCAGATAGCGCTTGGAGAAAAGAAAAGAAAGAGCTATAAGTATCACTCCACCGATCAATCCTTTTAACGGTTCCCAGACTTTTATTTTCTCCGATACGTTTTTTCCCGTTCTTAATATCTCAATGAATATTAGGGAAGTGATGCCGAAAAACATTCCCGCAAATAGTACTTTGACAAAGAAAGCGCTGCTGAATACGGGAATAAATTTGATTGGATGATAAAAATAGTGGATTCCAAAATACGTTGATATATGATATGCAGTTATTCCAGCGATGAAAGAAGGCAAGAGCGCTTCATAGAGGAGGTTGCCCACGAATAATACTTCCACGCCGAAAATTGCTCCGGACAAAGGAGTGCCGAAAACAGCAGCGAAACCGGCGCTTATACCGCATATCACTAATTTCTTGCGGTCCATTGCGTCTAAGCGCAACAACTTTGCGAGAATTGATGACAAGCCCGCGCCGATTTGCGCGCAGGGACCTTCTTTCCCAGCGGATCCCCCAAGAGATATTGTGATAATCGTGGCAACAAGTTTTATGGGGACGACGGCGGCTTTTATTTTTCCGTTTTGTTTATGAATTGCTTCGATTACCTTCTCGGTGCCGTGTCCCTTGGCGTCGGGTGCGAGATATTTGACCAATACCGCACTCATGAACATTCCGAAGGGCAGGAAGAAAATATAATAAGGGAACCTGCTGCTGACCGAAATACCCCAATTAAGTAGTTTTAAAAATATTGAAGTGGAAAATCCGACAATAATCCCCGTCAAGGTTCCCAGCACTACCCATTTTATGACGCTGACGAACAATACGGTTTCTTCAGCAACCTGTTGTTTGGCCTTCTCGGTTTCAAGTCCGTTTACTTGTTTTTCCGCAAAAGAACGTATTTTCTTAAACATTATATGTCACTATTTTTATCATCATCCATAGAGAGAACATGAATATCAATCGAAATTCACATACGATCATATAATAATCATCCCACAGTGCAAAATCTATATATATGCATACATCAATGAACTTTTGCTGAAGATCGAACAGTTTTAATAGCGTTTTAATGTTTTTTGTTTTAGAATTTATCTGCGTTGAAATTATTAGAATATTTCAAGGGGATCGAAATGAAAGAAAAAAAGGATGCTGTAATCGTAAGCGCATGCAGGACGGCGCTCGGAGGATTCAATGGATCGTTGTCACAAGTGGAGGCGACGAAGCTTGGGGCGATAGTTATGGAAGAGGCTATCAAGAGGGCGGGTGTGGATAAAAATGATGTGGATGAAGTGATAATGAGCCAAGTGCTGCCGTGCGGGTGCGGGCAGAACCCGGGCAGACAGGCAATGTTGAAGGCGGAACTCGGGTGGGACGTCGGCGCCATAACGATAAACAAGGTATGCGGCGGAGGTTTGAAGGCGGTCATGCTCGCGGCTCAATCGGTAAAATGTGGAGATTCGGATGTCGTGATCGCCGGCGGCATGGAGAATATGAGTCTTGCGCCTTTTTACCTCGAAAAAGCGCGCTTCGGCTATCGCATGGGCGAATCAAAGATCATGGATCACATGGTTCACGACGGACTTTGGGATATCGTAAACGATTTTCACATGGGAATAAGCAACGATCTGATAAGCGAAAAGTATGGAATTACCCGAGAAGAACAGGATCGTTATGCGGCGATGAGTTATGAAAGAGCGCTTGAAGCGATCGCCGCCGGGAAATTCGAGGACGAGATCGTTCCGGTGGAAATTGTTGGGAGAAAGAAAGAGAAAATAGCTTTCAAAACGGACGAGGGCCCTCGTGAGACTTCTTATGAATCTCTTTCGAAGATGAAGCCGGCTTTCAAGAAGGATGGGTATGCGACGGCGGGGAATTCCTCGATCATTGCGGACGGAGCTTCCGCGGTTTGTGTGATGTCCCGGGAAAAGGCGGATGCGCTCGGATGCAAACCATTGGCGAAAATTGTTTCTTACGGTTCGGCTGGAATAGATATGAAATATGTGTTGATAGCGCCGATGTATTCAATACCGAAGATGTTGAAAAAAGCGAACCTCGAGGTAAAGGATATCGATCTTCACGAGATAAACGAGGCTTTCTCCGGTTCGACGGTGTGTGTGATGAAGGAGCTTGGGATAGGCAAAGATAACACGAACGTGAACGGCGGGGCGGTCGCGCTTGGGCATCCGATCGGCTGTTCAGGGGCAAGGCTGTTGACAACTTTGCTTTACGAACTGGGAAGAAGGGACGCGAAATACGGTCAGGTGTCTCTTTGCCTCGGCGGCGGCGAGTCGGTGACTATGGTTGTTGAAAAGGAATAATTCTGATTTTTCAACCCACATTATTGAAGAATCGTGGATAAACGTTGCCGGGCAGTTCAACCGAAGCTTTTTCCGTCGCCTCTGTAGGTCGGAACCGTAACGATATTTCCGGTCTCCTCCAAAAGATGGAAGCAGTTGAACCTTTCAGCGGTCTCACCACTTTTTGCCGGCCTGAAAAATACCGGATCGGAAATGTTAAGGTTCACGCCGGATGGGACGTGCAACGGTGTTTGAACCTCGCCCGCGCCTTCGAATGAAAGCAATTTCAGCCCTTCGGGAAGGTAGGGAATAGGGAGGCGGTCCATGTCGGGGGGGCCGCTTGCTATGTAGCCTCC
>JAKLIR010000484.1 GCA_022709505.1 bacterium
GCTGCTCGGAGCTAAAATGACTCCCTTCGAGGCCGCCGACCTGCTCGACGCCTACGCCGCAGAGTCTCTCGCGGCGCTCGCCCGCGCTGAAAAACTCGCCGATCCTTCCTCCACCGAATTCAAGAGCCTCTCGCTCGAAGCAAACATGCTTTCTCATCTCGCAAAGTATTACAGCGCCAAAATACGAGCCGCGACTTATCTGAATTTCCTACAGAAAAAGGGGACGTACGACGAACTCAGGAACGCCAAGAAATATACGATGGCGGCCATAGACGAGTGGAACAAGCTCTCTGATCTCGGCGTGAAGAATTATCTGCCGATTCTCGACACCCTCAGGATGAGGGGACAGGTGAAAAAGAACACCTTCACTTGGAAGGACGTGGCCCCGCAACTCGATGCGGATAAGAGGATCATAGAGGGAGAGGACAAGCGGTTTACGACGAATATGCCCGCGCAAGGCGAACCTCCCGCCGTGCTCCACGTCCCAACTTTCAACGCTCTCGAGGGCGCGCCGCTCAGGATCGCGGCGACGATTCTTACCCCCGGCAACAAGCTTCCGAAATCAGTTGCTCTTTTCTACAGATCGCTCGGAAGCCAAGATTTCAAGAGCGTCGCTCTCGCGAAGGAAGGCGACGATCCCATATTCTCAGGCGAACTGCCCGCGGCGGACGCCAAGGGAAAAGTCGAATACTACATCAGCGCGGAAGCAGCCGACGGAAAGAGTTCCGTTTATCCGGGCAAACAGTGGGGCGCCGCTGTTAGAAAATCCGGTTTTTCGATCGAGGAATACTATGACGGCAGCGCGAAGAAAAAATCGGCTGAGATGAAGAAACTGCGGAATACCGAGATAGGGAAATACATTCTCTGCACGTTCTCAAAAGACAGGACTCCGCCGCAACTGAGCGTAGTGGCGACTAACTTCTCACCGGCGGGCGACAACGTGGAAATAAAAGTCGCAGTGAAAGAAGAAAGTCCCGTAAAGAAAATTAGGATTTTCTACAAAAACATACCTTCGAACTATACATGGATCGAAACCGACATGGAGAAGGGTGCGGACGGGCTGTATTCGATAAACCTGAAGCTAACTCCCGAAGGCCTTCTCTATTATTTCGAGGCGTCCGATGAAGCGGGGAACGCCACGGCTTATCCGTACTTCATGAAACAAACGCCTTATTTAATCATAGATTCGTGGGATCCGGCGACTAATCCGTATGCCCGCTGAATTTGGAGCGGTACCGATAGTTTGAAGAAACGAGAAGAAAAACCGGCGAGTCTTGTGAAGGTTGTTTTTCTCGGCGGCTTCGGAAAAGCCGCGGACGTCCCCGAAGGGACTACGCTGCTTGAAGCTGCGTCGGCGGCGAGAATCGAAACGGCCGCGGACTGCGGAGGCCGGGGAACTTGCGGGAAATGCAGAGTCCGCGTTTCAGGCCTCGTTTCTGCTCCAAGCGAAACCGAGCGTAAGCATTTAACAACTTCTGAATTGGAAAAAAACATTCGTCTTGCTTGCGAAGCGCGCGCTGTCGGCGAATGTTCGGTAAGCTTCGAGAACGAAGCAGTTTCATCGGAAATACTTCCTTTCGTCTCCGATTACAAGCAAGACCCATCCGTGGAAACCAATCCCCTTTTCCCGGGGAAAGAACCACGTTACGGTGTGGCGATAGACATCGGAACTACATCGCTGAACATCAGGCTCGTGGAAGTTATGAGCGGGAAAGCGGCGGCGTCGGCCGTGGCTGCCAATCCCCAGCGCATCAGAGGCGCGGACGTGGCGACGAGGATTAATTACACGATCGAGAACGGCGGCGGCCTTACGGAATTGAAAGTGCTCGTTTCAGAGAGGCTTTCCGAGATGATAGAGTACCTTGCGAAAGGGCGGGGGCTTGTAACGGAGGATGTGAACTGCGCTGTCGTGGCCGGGAATCCGACCATGATAAGCATTGTTATGGGATTGGATCCCAAGGGCATAGCACAAGCGCCGTACGCGCCGCCGTTCACCGGGCCGGTAGTCGTGGAAGCATCGGAAATGGGTTTGAGGCTCGCTCCCGGAAGTAAAGCGGCGGTGCTGCCGATAATTTCGGCGTATGTTGGAGCTGATACGGTGGGCGCCGCATTGAGGGTCGGCCTGCACAAGCCCGGAAAGCCGAGACTCCTTATAGACCTCGGCACGAATGCTGAAATAATGCTCAACACGGGGAAGAGACTTTTTTGCTGTTCCGCGGCGGCGGGTCCTGCTTTCGAAGGCGCTCATATCAAACATGGCATGACCGCCCGTCCCGGCGCTATCGACAGAGTGGATATAGACAGCGGCGAAGTTGTGCTTTCGACTATCGGCGGCGCGCCGCCCGCGGGGATTTGCGGCGCCGGGCTGCTCGATACGATCGCGGCTCTTCTCGATGCCGGGATGATAAATTCTTCGGGGAGACTCGCCGCACAAGGCCGGGATAGTTTGTCGGGGAGAATCAGGGAAACTGAAGACGGGCCGGAATTCATTTTAGTCGCAAAAGGTGAAAGAGGCGCTGCATCCGACATTGTTGTAACGCAGAAAGATGTTAGGGAAGTGCAGCTTGCGAAGGGCGCAATAAGCGCGGGAGCGCGTTTTCTGCTCGAGAAAGGCGGTGTTTCGCCCGAGGACCTTGGAGAGGTGTACCTTGCGGGCG
>JAKLIR010000485.1 GCA_022709505.1 bacterium
CGACATCGACGCCGCCGGCGCGAAGGTCTCGGGCCGCGTTCAGCATGGCGTAAGTCTTTCCCACGCCCGCCGCCATGCCGAGGAATACTTTGAGCTTCCCCTTGTCGCCGCTTTCCTCCCGCCTCTGAATCGCCTTCAGAAGGAGGTCGGGGTTCGGGCGGCTTTGTTCGGAACCGTTATCCGCCACTATTTGTTATCTCCAGTCGAACCGAGCTTTCCGTATGCGCGGTCGATATCCAAGTTGAGCTTCAGCACATTCACGCGCGGCGCTCCGAATATTCTCAACTGCGGCCCTTCGGTGCGGCGCCGGACGATCTTACTCAACAACTCTTTTTGTTTCGGAGACAGATTTCTCGCAACTGCAACGCTGTCTATCTGCGCTATCGCGGCTTCCGGGCTTATGTCCGGGTCGAGCCCGCTTCCGGACGCTGTAAGCAGGTCCGCGGGCGCCTTGCCGGAAACGTATGGGGCGAGCTCTTTCCGGCGCTGTTCGACCTGTTTTCTCAATAACGCGCTTGTCGGGCCGAGATTGCTCGCCGACGAAGGCAGCGGGGAATAATCCGACGATGAAGGGCGGGAGTGGAAATAACGAGCGGACGTGAATTTCTGGCCGATCAGCATGGACCCGCGAATATCTTTACCTTCTATTATAAGGCTGCCGTTCGCTTTTTCAGCGAAGAAAAGCCGGGCGACGGCTGTAACAGCGGCCGGGTAGATGATCCCCGAAAGCATGGTTAACAGTACGAAAACCATGATGCATATCCTGATGTTTTTCATGATTAACTCCTTTATTATATCAGGCCCAGTATCATTAATAGAGAGTCAATGATTTTAATCCCCACGAATGGAACCATCAGCCCCCCGAATCCGTAAACAATAAGATTCCGGCGCAGTATTACTGACGCTCCGAGAGGCTGGTATTTCACGCCCCGGAGCGCGAGCGGTATCAGTGCGACTATGATGAGAGCGTTGAAAATGACCGCGCTCAAGATAGCGCTTTGAGGCGAATGAAGCCCCATGATATTAAGGGAGGAGAGGGGGCCTTTGCTGCCGGCGGCCGCCGCGTAAAGCCCGGAAAACATTGCCGGCAGGATTGCGAAATATTTTGAAACGTCGTTTGCGATGCTGAACGTGGTGAGCGCTCCGCGGGTCATGAGAAGTTGCTTTCCGGTTTCCACGACTTCGATAAGTTTTGTGGGATTGCTGTCGAGATCGACCATGTTTCCCGCCTCGCGCGCCGCCTGCGTTCCGGTATTCATGGCTACCCCGACATCCGACTGCGCGAGAGCCGGCGCGTCGTTAGTGCCGTCTCCAATCATGGCCACGAGGTGGCCGTTCGCCTGCTCGTCACGGATCCGCTGCAGTTTTGTTTCCGGATTTGCCTCCGCTATGAAATCGTCCACTCCCGCCTCCGCCGCTATGGAAGCCGCGGTGAGAGGATTATCGCCGGTTATCATCACCGTTTTTATCCCCATGCGCCTGAGTTCGGCGAATCGTTCGCGTATTCCGCCTTTCACGATGTCTTTCAAGACGATTATGCCGAGCGCTTCTTTTCCTTCCGCGACCGCGAGAGGCGTCGCGCCGCTTTTCGCCGCGTCGTCCGCGTCCGTCTTAACCTGCGCCGGAAACTTTCCGCCGAGGGAGAGAACGTATTCCTGAATCGATTCGATCGCACCCTTGCGGATGTTTCTCGTCACACCGACCGCCGATGAAATATCGACCCCGCTGATCCGCGTCTTCGCGGAGAAGGGGATGAACTGCGTGTCTCGCGGCAGATGCTGTCCGCGCAGACCGTATTTTTCCTTTGCCAGCACAACGATGGAGCGCCCTTCCGGCGTCTCGTCCGAAAGAGAGGCGAGCTGCGCGGAGTCGGCGAGACGGTCAATCCCTATTCCCGGCGCCGGTATGAATGTCGTTGCTTTTCGGTTGCCGAGAGTTATAGTCCCTGTCTTATCCAGCAGGAGAACGTCTATATCCCCGGCGGCCTCCACCGCTTTGCCGCTCGTTGCTATCACGTTTTTTCTCAACATCCTGTCCATGCCGCTGATCCCGATGGCGGACAGCAATCCTCCTATAGTGGTGGGGATCAGGCAGACTATGAGGGAGATCAGAACGGCGAGGGTGGCGAAACTCGCGTTTCCGGACGCTTCCTCGCTGTAGAGGACGAATCCCTTGAGCGTTCCCACAGCGAGCAGGAATATCGCTGTGAGGCTCAACAATAGAACTGAAAGCGCGCGTTCGTTCGGAGTCGGCTGACGTTTCGCGCCTTCGACCATGGAAATCATACGGTCGAGGAAACTCTGCCCCGGCGCGGCGGAAATCCTGATGACGATCCGGTCGCTCAAGACTCGCGTGCCGCCCGTGACGGCGCACCGGTCGCCGCCGCTTTCACGTATCACCGGCGCGGATTCCCCGGTAATGGCGGACTCGTCCACGCTCGCGATTCCCTCGACCACGTCTCCGTCGCAAGGAATGATGTCGTCCGTTTCGCAGACTACGATATCTCCCACGCGCAGGTCGCTCGCGGAAACGATCTCCTCGCGGCCGTTGAGAACCCGTCTCGCGGACGTATCTTTTCTCATGGCGCGGAGAGTGTCCGCCTGCGCCTTGCCCCGGCCTTCCGCGACGGCTTCGGCGAAGTTGGCAAAGAGCACG
>JAKLIR010000486.1 GCA_022709505.1 bacterium
TGACCTTTAGTTTGCGTCGCGCGGCTATGTCGATTATCGCGTCGAGGTCGGCCGGGTTCCCCGCATAGTGAACCGGCATTATCGCGCGCGTCCTCGGAGTGATACGCTTCTCAATGTCCTTCGGATCGATGTTCAACGTGTCGGGATCTATATCCGCGAAGACCGGTTTCGCCCCGGCGTGCACGATCGCCAGCGTCGTCGCTATGAATGTCATCGGAGTCGTGATGACCTCGTCGCCCGGCCCGATACCGGCCCCCACGACCGAGAGGTTCAAGGCGGCCGTGCACGAGTTCACGGCGACCACGTGCGGCGCTCCTATGTAGCGCGCGAACTCAACCTCAAACTCCTTCACCTTCGGCCCGGTTGTCAGCCACGTCGATTTCAGCGTGTCCGTCACCGCCGCGATTTCCTCTTCCCTTATCCATTGCGTCGCATACGGAAGAGGTTCGCTCCGCACGGGCGTCCCGCCTTCTATCGCCGGTTTGTCGTTCTTCATATCATTCACCCGCGGTTTCGGCGACGGCTTTCACAGCCAACCGCCGCTTCCGGATACTTTTGTTTCTGAAATCCACGCCCTCGTGCGGGCTATCCCCTCCGCGAGCGGAACCTTAGGCTTCCACCCGAGAACCCGTTCCGCCTCGCGAGCGTCTCCGAGCAATTTCATTATTTCACTTTGGGGATGTATATGTTTCACGTGCTTGATCTTCGATTTCGAGCGCTTAGGCGCTTCGGAAGTCACGAGTCTCGCGAGCCCGTTTACCGTGATATCGTCGCCCGCGGCGGCATTCAGCACCCTGCCCTCCGCCGCCTTTGACATCGACGCTCTCATGACAAACTCCGCGCAGTCCTCCACATAGAGAAAATCGCGGGTCTGCCTGCCGGTCCCGTAGATATTAAAGTCCGAGCCGTCCAATTGCTTGGATATGAATATCGCAATCACGCCGCCTTCGCCCGTCGCCTTCTGGTGCGGGCCGTACGTGTTGAACGGCCTCATCACAGTCACCGGCATCCCGTAGGCGTGGTAATAGGATATCGTCAACTGTTCGCCGGCGAGCTTCGCGGCCGCATACGGTGAGCGCGGGAGAACCGGATGGCTCTCGGAGATCGCACCTTTCGGCGTCGCGAGGTCATACACCATGCACGTGCTCATGAACGCGAACCGGGCGCCGGCGGCCCTGCACGCCTCGAGAACGTTGAACGCGCCGCGCACGTCGCTTTCGAAGGTGCGCTCTGGATCGTCTATGCTGTCCTGAACGATTATCTGCGCCGCGAGATGCACGCACAGCGTCGGTTTCACCTTCGACACGAAATCGTCCACCGCGCGCTTGTTCTCCACTCCGCATTTTTTAACCTCGGCGAGTTTGGGGTCCTTTGAAAACTCAGCGAGGTTTTCCCGGACACCGTTCGAGAAGTCGTCGAGAACGTAAACTTTCGTGCGCGGCTCCCCGAGAAAAGCCTTGACCACCCAGCGTCCTATGAAACCCGCGCCGCCTGTTATGAGAATCCTTTCGGGCATCGCTCACCTCCAAGGAAATTTTATATCAACAAATGTTAAAATAAACCCGTGCGAGCCAAATAGAACGGTCGCGCGTTCGCCCGGTTGTGGATATTAACACGGCGATATTATAAAATTATCAGCCTGTGCGGAGGTGTCGAAGTGAAAACGAAAAGCAAAGTCACGGCCGTCGCGGCAGTACTGCTGTTCGCACTGTGCGGCGTTTCGGCGCGAACACCCGCCGGTCCGAAGGAAAGGCCCGCGCTCAAACTGGCAACCACGACCAGCACTGTGGATTCCGGCCTGCTGGATGCTTTGGTCCCGAAGTTCGAAAAGAAATGTCTCTGCCGCCTCGAAGTGATATCAGTCGGCACGGGCAAAGCTCTCAAGCTCGGAGAGAACGGGGACGTGGACGTCGTGCTCGTTCACGCGAGGGAACTCGAAGACAAGTTCGTGAAAGACGGCTTCGGGGTCAACCGCCGGGACGTCATGTACAACGATTTCATAGTGATCGGCCCCTCGGGAGACCCGGCGGGGGCGCATGATGCGAAAACCGCGGCCGAGGCGTTTTCAAAAATTGCGAAGTCCGAATCGCGCTTCATCTCGCGAGGCGACAAATCCGGAACCGACATCAAGGAGAAAGACCTCTGGAAAACCGCCGGGATATCCCCCAGCGGCGAATGGTACGTGGAGTCCGGACAGGGAATGGGCGCCACGATTGCTATGGCGGACGAGATGGGCGCTTACACTTTCACTGACCGCGCGACGATGCTCTCCTTCAAATCGAAAACCGGATTGAAAATACTTTTCGAAAAAGACCCTACTCTATTGAATTATTACGGTGTGATAGCGGTGAATCCGAAAAAGTACGCCCACGTGAAATACGCGCTCGCGATGAAGTTCGTCAACTGGATGACATCGAGGGACGGCCGGAAAGCCATTGCAGATTTCAAGATCGCCGGGGTGAGTCCTTTCACACCATACCCACGCAGCGAAAAAAAGAAGACGGCGAAATAATACTAAAGGACAAAGTGTTTTGAAAGAAAACAAGATCAGGATCGGGGCGGTGCAGACCAGCGTCACGGACGACGTCGAGGAAAACATTGCTCGCACGACCGATGGAATCAGGAAAGCGGCCGCGGACGGCGCGCGCAT
>JAKLIR010000487.1 GCA_022709505.1 bacterium
AACAGATTGATAGGATCGCGAATAAGCTTTCCGCGCCGACTGCTTTCTACCTCGGCAAACTTCAGGACGGATTGGCTCTCGATCCGCTTACCGGCTATTCGACTGTTCTTGTCCCGTTTTTCGCAAAGCATGAATATGCAAGGCAGGTAATTCTCACGAAATCCGACAGCGTTCGGAATCTAATCGGACTCGACCACAAAGGAAACACGATTCTTACATGGAGTCTCAACCCGCCAGAGATTTCGGACAGGTTCGAGGAAAACGTTCCAAGTGTTGATAGTCGTATAGAAGCAATGAAAAAATGCGCCGCCGCGGGATATCCGATAAGAGCGGTAATAATGCCGGTGATTCCGGTTAACCGATGGGAAACGTTTTATGGCTATTTTATTGAAAGATTGCTCTCGGAAGTTCCGTTACAAAGACTTACGTTAGGCGGTATCTGCATCTATAGAAATGCGAGGCGCCTGATGGAAATCAAAATCGGCGAGAAAAACTGCATCTCAGGCCACATTGATAAATCGACGGAATCCGCCGACGGGCGCGCGAGATATTTTTCCGGGACGAGACAGAGGATATATCGTATCATCGCGGAGACCGCGCGTAAAACGAGGCCTGAAACCGGCGTCGCCCTTTGCCTCGAAGAGTCGCACGTATGGGAAAGACTTGGCCTCGAAAAAAATCTCGGGCGTTGCAACTGCGTTCTTTAGCCCATTTACCAATGTGGGTTAAAATCGGAAAATGCGATGAGATACGAAGCACATCGAGAGAGCGCGAGAGAGGATACTGTTTCATCCCGGATTCGGCGCGCTATTGACGAATCCGGGTTTGAGAATCACGAAAAAGCAATTCCGGCGAACTTCCGGAATTGCGGAGCAAGAAGTTTTGAAAGGGGTTCATAGGGGAAAACTTTTTCAAAAGTTTTCCCCTATGCCGCCGGAGGCAAAAAAAGTTACTTCCGCTCGTCGGGAAAAATCAGTTTGACCGGTTTCGACGTGGTTTCGAAATTATCGCCCTCCTTGAGAGCCCAGTCTTTGCCAGCCGTCTGCACGCCGCCCGCGGCCGGCGTGCTGATCCATGCGCCGTCAGACATGCGCGCTGCAAGCATGATCTCCTTGAACTTGAACGGCCCGCCGACCGTGTTCATAATAACAAGCCGGTTCTTTGCCTTAACCGACCTAAGATTTATCTCGGGAATATCGACAATGAAATTCTCCCAATCCTCATGTGGAAAATCGGTGTTCACCAACATTGCGACGGGCGCGCCGTTGAGTTGCGCCACGCGCGGAGGTCCGTCGGCGGTGTGGCCCGCGACCCTAATCAGCAACTTCGCCGCTTTCACATCGCCGGGGACGAACGCGCGGCCGGACAGCGCCGCCGAAACATCGAACTCCCGCTGTTCCGCCGCGGCGTGAATATAGGCCATGGAGTCTTGCATAGGCGTCGGCGGCAGAGGCGCGGTATCCGGTCCGGCCTTCGCGTGTTTCACCACAAGTCGTCCCGAAAAGAGCTTGATCTCGCCGAGCCATGCAACGTCTATCTTGATCTTTTTAGATTCAAGGAACGGCGTCCCTGCAAGCGAAGCGCGGTCGAAAACAACCTTTCGCGAATCAGACCCCGCCGGCGCGGGCAGCACGAAGGCGCTCCAGCCGGCGCCTATCACTGTCGCCCGAACGCGCTCGCCGTTTATCAGCACATTGTCAGGAGCAACAGGATCAACGGTGCGCGCAATCACTACGAACTTCGAATCCGTCGCATCCGCCGGAACAGTCCAGCGCGCGTCGATCGTCACTCCCCCTGCGTCGTTGCTAATCTTCGCTTTCACATCCTCGCCGCCGCGCGCGCTTCCTCCTGAGATCGCTCCGGCATACGAACCGTCGCCGCCGCGCGCGAGTTTTTTTCCATCCAGATTAACCTCGTTCACTTTGCCGCCCCAGACGATTTTCAGTCCGACGCGCGGCGTGGCGGATGTGATTTCATACTCGGTCTCCGTCAGAGTCTGGCGAATTATTACAGACCGGGCGCCGATCACGGCCGGGCGTTTCAGCTTCGCGCGCGGCACTGTTTCGAAGACCGCGGTCTCGGCGTTATGCAGACCGAGCTTCATCACCCCGTCGCTCCCCGCGAATTTCCCGGGCATCCATTCCTGAAACGGATACAACGAACGCACGAGCGCCCCGGCGCGGTGTAGTTTGATCCGCGCAAGTTGCTTCGTGAACGACGGATTTCTCAGCGCTATTATTTCCGAACTCCCGTCGTCGTGGTGGTACCAATACGCCTCGCCCTTCGAGGGATCGCCGCCCTCGAGCACACCGTGAACGAACGCCGCGTCGCGTGTCCCCGCCCAGCGGAGCATCGCTCCGAGCAGCGCCCATCGCTCCGGCGTCACAAGAGACGGCGTCAGGTAAAGTTCGCGCATCATCACCCCGCGACCGAGGTAGAACATCGCTCCGTCCGACCACTCGAGCGTGTCTTCGTCCTCGCCGCCGAGACGGTTGTACGTCCCGTCGATTATCCCGTGAGTCATCAGCGCATGCACCGGGAACTGCGCCTTCTCGGTGCGTATCCTCTTATAGATGAACTTGTCATAATAGGTCGTGGTCCGTTCGCGCATCTTGAGCGCCGGTGCAGACCGGACATCG
>JAKLIR010000488.1 GCA_022709505.1 bacterium
CAGCCGTTTAAGACTTCGTCGCGGACATTTCGACGCCGGTCCATCCTCCCCGCTCTGTCGAATGTTGACCTCTTTATCCGTATTGTGATACCATTGATTTACTATCCATAAGGAGATTGAAATGAGTTTTTCCGAGTTTTTGAAATCAGATTATTTTATAGCATTATGGTTCGGGGCCTTCAGCGGCCTTTCCCTTCCGCTCGGAGCGCTTGTCGGATCATGGGTAAAACTTTCACAAAGGACCATTGCGGCAATCATGTCCTTCGGGGCCGGCGCTTTGATAGCGGCAATCACATACGAGTTGATCGCACCGGCGTTCGAGCGTAGCGGCTTCTATCCGATATCACTCGGTTGCATAATAGGTTGCGGCGTTTTCGTCGGTATGGATCAGATCCTTAACAGCCAAGGCGCTTTCGCACGGAAATCTTCACTCTTAGTAGCTCACCTCAGGTCGAAAAAGAGGAAACACGTCAATAATATAATAGCTAAATTGAGCGAGGTCGATATTTTGAGAGCTCTTCCTCCGGAAGAGATTCAGGATATCGTTCAAAGAGTACAGCTTAGATCATTTCCGGCAGGTACGAAAATATTTTCAAAAGGCGATACCGGCGATGCAATGTACATCATTCAATCCGGAAAAGTTAAAATAGATAAGCACGAAGCGGAAGCCATTAATATCGCGCCTCTCGAACAAGGTCAGACTTTCGGCGAGATGGCGCTCCTTTGGCGCGAGCCCCGAAATGCCGACGCCATCGCGGAAACCGACGTTAAGACATGGAAAATTCACAGAGACGATTTCAACGCGCTCATAGACGCCAGCCCACGCCTGAAAGAGGCTGTTTCGGATCTTGCGGACACCCGCAAGAGAACGGGGAGCATCCCGCATTCGGAAACAGACGCCGCCGAATGGAAGGAAAGAGCTCTCGAAAGCATACGTGAAGACAACTACAGGCCTACGACCGTCGAGATAAAAAAAGCTGAAACCGAGGGAGGCGGCACCGCGCTCGCACTTTGGCTCGGCATCCTTCTCGACAGTATCCCCGAATCGATGGTAATCGGCGCAAGTCTGGTCGGATCGAAGATAAGCGCCGCCCTCGTGGTGGGGCTCTTCATCGCCAACGCGCCTGAATCCATATCGAGCGCTACGATGATGAAGCGGCGCGGAAGCAAAACCTTGAATATATTCCTTATGTGGCTCTCCATCATGATCATAATCGGCTTAGGTTCGATGCTCGGCAATCTTACGTTCAAAACGGCGAGCCACTCCACTCATTCGATCTTCGAAGGTCTCGCAGCGGGTTCGATGCTTGCCATGACCGCGCAGACGATGCTTCCCGAGGCCTATGAGCAGGGCGGCTGGCTTGTCGGCGTTCTTACCGTTCTCGGTTTCCTCGCCGCTCTTTTCTTTAAAGGTTAATCCTTTAGCCTCACATGAATTTCTTCATCTTGCTTTGAACTTGAAGCCGTTCTGAAAATTTGATTTTTACTCCTCTTCATCTTGCGATTGTATTCTTGCCTTAGTTCTTTTTTTAAGTTATATTTGTGTACTTTTCCGTTTTGAAATGAGAAGTGTTTGAAATGCGGAAAACGATGAAAAGAGGATGATTTAAAATGTTTTCATGGCTCGTGCCGCAGGAAAAGAAGTTTTACGACTTTCTTGAGCAGTACTCAGACCTTTCACGGGAGTGTTCGGGAAAGCTCATGGAGCTATTTAAAGACTTCGAGAAACGGGAAGAACTGTATCTCGACATCAAAATAATCGAAAGCAAAGGCGACGATTTGATGCACAAGATCGTTGATGAACTCAACTCGACGTTCATAACTCCCATCGACCGTGAAGATATCTACGAATTAGCCAATCGGTTGGACGACATTCTCGACTTCAACGAGGGCGTGGCCGAACGGGTCATGATGTTCAAATTGGAAGAGCCCACCAAGGCGCTTAATGAGCTTTCCGACATCCTGTACCAGTCCGCGAAAGAACTCGCCGCGGCGATGCCCTTGATGCGCGTCAAGAAAAAATGGCCGGATATGAAAAAGCATTTGGTGGAGATTAACCGGCTTGAGAATTCCGCCGACAGACTGATGAGAAAAGCACTGGTCGAGTTATTCGAGACGAAGGAAGCTGTTGAAATCATGAAACTGAAGGAAATATACGAGCATATCGAGGAAGCCATCGACAGGTGTGAGGATGTCGCGGAAATCATAGAGAACCTCGGTGTGAAGAACGCATAGTACAGTGGAACACACATCATTCGCATTCATAATATTCATTGTCGGCGTCACACTTTTTTTCGAGTATTTGAACGGTGTCAATAACGCCGGGAACTCCGTGGCGACGATAGTTTCAACCCGAGTACTGTCGCCTCGTGCGGCGGTCGGGCTCGCCGCTTTTTTCAATTTCGCCGCCGCTTTCATTTTCGGCGTGAAAGTCGCAAATACCGTCGGCAAAGGAGTAGTCGATCCCGGTTCCGTCACGGCGCTTGTGATTTTCGCGGCGGTAATCAGCTCTTCTCTATGGGTTCATTTCTGCACGGTGTACGGCATTCCTATCAGCGCCTCGCACGCTCTGATAGGCGGCCTTATAGGCGCCGCCGCAATGAGCAAGGGATTCGGAGTGCTGAAGCTCGCTGGAA
>JAKLIR010000489.1 GCA_022709505.1 bacterium
AAGGAAAAAGTGATATCGCTCGAAGAGGCCGTGCGAAAGATGACATCCATGCCGGCGGCGAAGCTGAAGCTCGATCGTCGCGGCGTTTTGCGGGAAGGTTATTATGCCGACGTCGTGGTATTCGATTCCAAGAGGCTGCACGACAGGTCGGATTTCAAAAATCCGAACACACACCCGGAGGGTTTTGAAGCTGTTATAGTGAACGGAAGGATAGCGGTTCGAAAGGATCGGCAGACGGACGCGCTCGCGGGAGTGGTTCTATGATTCGCGCCGGGTTGGCAAGGCCGGCTAAACCGGATTTTTCTGGTGAAAAATCCGGGAAATCGTAAAAAGGGCGATCTACGGTGTTGCATCATCGACTCGAACTCGGTCACATACGAAACAGTATGCTCCCTCGTTCTCACTCGCCTTGGGCCTCGGCAGAGCTCGGCCCGTCGAGAAACATTCTCCTCAGGAGAATTCGACATTGTATCTCATCCCTTTTTCCGATTTCAATCCACATTGGTGAAAAATGTGGGCTAAGCTTCGGTGTCATAGGGCGCGCTTCACCACTGTGGAATCTATTCATAGCACATAAGAATTGATAGTTTAATCGCGGGTTAAGACAAGTACTTCGCAACGACTTGTTTCATTTCGGTCATATCCGAGGATTTCACGAGGTATTCCTCTGCGGCCCAAGTCGAGAAGTTCTGTTTGAAAGTGTGATACGCCGAGAGGAGAATCACGGGCAGCTCTTTTTTCTTCTGTTTTATTTTATTGAGGACATCGATTCCGTTTATATCCGGCATTTTAATATCAAGCATGACGAGGTCCACGGAATAGTTCAGTTCGTCGAGTTTATTCAGTGCGTCTTGACCTCCGTCCGCGAGCAGGACCGTATAGCCTTCGTCTTCAAGCTCGGCTTGCAGGAGGTTTCGGATTTCGGATTTATCGTCAACAACGAGAATCCGTTTCATGGCGCACCGCCGTTTTTGGTTAGTGAATACATTATAATCGAAAATTCATAAAATTTAAATTTAGAGTGGAAGTTAGAGGGAAAAACGGAGTGAAAAAGCGGGAACTGAATCAAGCGGCCGAGGAAGCCTTGAACTGTAGGAATAAGGTGTGACGAGAGAAGCAATTTGCGGAGCTAAAGACGCCCCCGCGCGGCGGTCTTGCCGAACTTGCGACGGTCCGCGCCCACGATCGCTCCGGATTCAGCGATATCTTTCGGATAGTCTTCTCCGCGGTTCAGCAGTTTGTGGTCGTATTGGGTGAGGGAGAATTGTTTCACAGCGTACCGGATCGCTTTTTCGATGTCGAAATCCTTGCAGGAGAAAACATCGAGAGCGAAGAAACCGATTTCCGGATAGGTATGAATCGCGATGTGGCTTTCCGCTATGATCACAAATCCCGATACTCCCCAACCCGGTTCTCCCGGTGTAAGGTGTTTCTGGACGTGGGGGGGCATGATTTTTGTCATGCCGATAAGCGCTGGATAATCATCCAGAGTACGGTAAATGTGGCCTACGCTGCTCAGTTTTCTCTTAGACGCATCGTATCCTTCAAGGATTAAATGAGGTCCGTACAATATTAATCCCCCCTTTTTACAAAAAATGTGATCGCAGGGAACGATCTTAGTATTAAATAATGCGCCATACTGCTGAAAAGTCAATCATGTTTGTGAAAAAAATCAAGTTATGTTCTGTCAATAGCAAGAAAATGGTGAAATTCGCACAATTTCACACTGTAATCGGCTACAGGCTGCATCCGCGATATATGCAGGCGTCGATTGCAAGGTGAATCCTCTGTGCTTTTTGCGGATGCGAACTGATTTGTTGCAGGTGATTTTCAACCGGAATCCAAACAACGGATTCAGATAAGAGGGCGAGAGAAAAGTTGAAAATCGAGCCCAGTCAGGGCGTTTTTTGCGGGCAGATGTTGAAATCGGCTCATCAATCCATAAAATCATAATAATATTGAGTAGTGATAATGGGCGGGGAATGCACGGGAAAGCAGCTTGGTATTATAGAATCGTGACGGCGGCATTGATGGTGCTTGTCCTTTTTGGGGCGGCCGCCGCGCATTCGCAGGTTTCGGGCGCCACGGAGACCCGGAGGTTTTCGGTTGTCAAAATTTCGGGGGACAACCAGCCGGGCATAGTGGGCAACCGCACTAATTTTCCATTCGTGGTAAAGGTATTATCGAACGGCGAGCCGGTCTCCGGAGCGGTTGTAAGGTTCAAAATTCTTGAAGTTCCGGCGGGTAGCGAAAAGACGGAACTTGAAAGCAAAGAAGAAAAAACGGACGGCAAGGGCTATGCGGAAAATCGCATAATTCTCGGCACGAAACCCGGGGCGTATATTGTGGAAGCCGGGGTGCCCGGCCATAAGGAATCCTATGTTGTTTTCACCGTGGAGGGCAAGAAGAAACACTGGATGTTCTTCCTTTTCGCCGGAATAATAGGCGGATTGTGTCTGTTCCTATTCGGGATGCATTTGCTTGGGTTGGGATTGAGGGAATGGGCGGGCGATCAGATGAAAAACATGCTGAGCGCGCTCACCCGGCACAGGATGTTCGGACTCGGCGTAGGTTTTTCGATCACAACGGCGTTTCAGAGTTCGACATCGACGATAGTGATGAC
>JAKLIR010000049.1 GCA_022709505.1 bacterium
CCTCACACAGAAGATCAATTGGAACGACACCACGAGATTCCCGTATCACGTTTTCTGGTGGGAGGGGCCCGACGGCTCACGGCTTATGACGTATTTCCCGGTCGGGGGATACGGCGAATCTCTCGACACCTCTTCCATGGTGTCGCAGTTGAAAGCGATGAAGGAAACGGCGAAGGTGGACGAGAATTACGCCATCTTCGGAGTGGGCGACCACGGCGGCGGCGTGACGAGGACTCATCTGAACCGCGCTTTTGCTTTCAAAAACGACCCGCTTTTCCCGAAGACGGAGTTCATCTCGGCGGAAAAGTATTTCAAACACCTGCTTAAACTTTCTGAGAAACAGGAATTCCCGGTTTACAACAACGAACTGTATCTCGAATATCATAGAGGAACTTACACTTCGCAAGCGGTGAACAAAGCGAACAACAGAAAAGGCGAGTCCGCCATAACCACGGCGGAACTATTCTCATCGATCGCTTCGAGCTTCGGCGCGGAATATCCGCGGAAGACGATCCGCGACGCATGGGACATTCTCATGTTCAACCAGTTCCACGATATTCTTCCGGGTTCGAGCATAAACAAGGTTTACAAGGATTCTGATATAGATTACGCGAAGATGTTCGGATACACGGATGAAGCGACGTCCGGCGCGCTGAAAGCGATATCAAAGAAAGTGAAGACGAAAGGCCCCGGGAAGGCGTTGCTGCTGTTCAATCCGTTGGCGTGGACGAGGGACGATATCGTGGAAGTGCCGGTGGATAACCCCGCGGTAACGGTTCTCGACCCGGCGGGCAAAACGGTTCCATCCCAGATTGTGAAGGAGAAGGACGGCGCGAAATTGCTTTTTGTTGCGAAAGCCGTTCCCGCCATGGGATACGCTCTTTATAGGATCGTTCCGGGCGCGCCCAAGGCATCATTCTCCGGCGGGCCGAAGGCTTCCGGCGCCACGATAGAAAATGAGTTCATCAAAGTGAGTGTGGACCCGAAAACGGGCAACATCTCAAGTATGTTCGACAAGAAAACCAAAAAGGAATTTTTCGGTCCCGGCAAGCAGGGCGACATGCTTCAATGCTACCGCGACAGACACCCGAACTATGACGCGTGGAACATACAACTTCACGAGGAGATTCCGACGACTCTCGACTCCGCGCCGGAACTTGTGGAGAACGGGCCGGTCCGCGCGACTCTCAAGTGGACGAAGAAGGTCGGCAATTCGACGTTCGTCCACTATCTATCCGTGGTGCGTGGCGTGCCGATGGCTCTCGGCAAGCTGGACGTTGACTGGAAGGAAGCGCACGTGATGGCGAAACTCGCGTTCGACCTGAACCTGAAGAGCGATGACGCTTGGTATGAAATTCCTTATGCGGCGATAAAGAGGGCGGCGGTCGCGAAAAACGACGCCGACCGCGGGAAATGGGAGGTTTCGGCTCAGAAATGGGTGGATTATCCCGACGACTCCGGCAAGTTCGGATTCAGCCTCCTGAACAATAGCAAATACGGATACGACACGAAAGGGACGGTCATGAGGATGTCTCTTCTGAGATCTCCCAAGGATCCCGATCCGGAAGCAGACATGAAGGAGCACGTGATCGAGTACGCGATGTATCCGCACTCGGGCGACTGGAGGGCGGCCGCGACGCCCCGCAAGGGTTTTGAATTCAATACTCACGTGATTCCGGTTTTCGAGGCCGTTCACGATGGCCCGCTTCCCGCCTCGAAATCATTTTTCGCCTCGCAGCCTTCAAACGTGATTCTCGCCTCCGTGAAAGTCGCCGAGGATTCGAAAGCTCTGATCCTGAGAGTGTATGAGGCCGCGGGCAAGGACTCGTCGGCCGTGATAACTCTCCCCGCGAAGCCGAAAGCGGTTCAGGAGACGAACCTGATGGAAGAGCAGCCCGTGAAAGTTAAAGCCGCCGGAAACGAGATAAAAACACCGATAGGGCACTATGAAATAAAGACTTTCAAGGTTGATTTTTAGTCCACACATTTCACCAATGTGAGGTGAAATCGGAAAGATAGTATGCCAGTGCGGTCTTTTAAGCTGTAGAGGATCGTTTAGGGCGCAAAAGATAACTGTAAAAATCAGCCCTTCGCTTTTATAAGGGCGTCCGCGAGTTCCGCGAATCCATGTCCGCCGGGGAGCCGGGTTATCCACGCCGGTCTCGCTTCCAGCCTGCCGGAGAATTGGGCCACGTTCGCAACGCCGACCGCGTTCGGAAAGTATCCGAACATCGGCGAGTCGTTCGGGGAATCTCCGCTGAAAACAACCTTTTCCTTTATCGAATCGAGATCGACTCCGAAGAGTTCCTTGAACATGATTTTTGTCATCGTTAGTTTATCGTAGGAGCCGAACCAGCCGTTAACGTGTATGGAACTGACTTTCGCGTGTGCGCCGGCGGCGTGGAAGATATCGACTATTCTATCGACTTCCGACATGGGGAGGGGAGGCACGTCCTCGCAGAAATCTATAGCGAGATCGGCTTCCCGGTAGGCTTGATCCGCGGCGATATCCGCGCCCGGTACGTTCTTCAGAATTTTCTTTTTAAGTTTGTCGAGGTTTTTTCTATCCGCTGCGCGCTCGGCGTCGTTTTTCCACCAGCGCCGGATCATCTTTCGATTTTTTGAGTCGTAATGAAAATAGAAAGCGCCGTTTTCGCCGACCACGCCGTCCACCGGCCACATTCTGGCGATGTGGTCGCACCATCCGGCCGGCCGGCCCGTGATGGGGATCATTTTAAACCCCGCGTCCGTGAGCTTTTCCATGGCGGTGTAGGCGACGGCCGGGAGACGCCCTTCGTTCGTCAGAGTATCGTCTATGTCGCTCAGTACGAATTCGATTTCCCTTCTGCCTTCGAGAGAGAATTCCGATAATGGTTTCATTTGCCGATTCCTTTGTCCTGAATCTGTCCCGCCGCGATCAGCTCCGGAACTGTCACGAAGTGGTAGCCGGCTATTATCAGTCTTTCAATAATGATAGGCGTGGCCGCCACGTCTTTCCACCTTGACTTATATCTGCCGTCGTGCGCGAGGATTATCGCGCCGGGGGATATCCGGTCCGTCACTCGCTTGGCCATCAACTCCGGCGTCGGCGCTTCGCGGTTGTCCGCGCAGACCGTCCACAATATCGTCTTAAAACCTTTTTGCTCCGCAATGGAAAGCAAGTTCCCGTCCACGAGGCCTTTCGGAGGTCTGAACAAGTCGGTTTTCATACCCGTGATTTTCTTTATCACGGCATCCGTACGGTCGAGTTCGGTTATAACGCTCGCGTGTGTTTCCAGTTCCATGTTCGGCGGGTGGCTGTAGGTGTGGTTCCCTATGGCGTGTCCTCTCGCGACTATCTGTTTGACGATGTCGGGATATTTTTCCATCAGATTCCCGACGAGAAAGAAGGTTGCTTTAACGTTGTAACTGTCGAGCACGTCGAGCAATTGAATGGTATATTCCGGGTGCGGCCCGTCGTCGAAAGTGAGCGCGATCAAAGGCTCCTTCACAGGCGCCTTGTGAATGGTCTCGCTTTGCCAGAAGAGCGAAGCGGCGCGTGGAAACGCCGGTAGCAACACCAACAGAACTACTATGGATGGAATTAATCTGAAAAGCTTCAAATGCTATCCATCTATAAAATTATTTCGGCGCCGGCGCCGGTGCGGGCGCCGGGGGCGGAGTTACCGGTTTTGCCTTGGCGGGCGGTTTTGTAGCCGGTTTCGCCGCGGATGTTTTGGCGGTCGCCGCCGGTTTGACGGTAAAAGACTTTTTCACCGAAATGGGAACGGAAGTCTGTTTTGTGGGAGCTGATTTCGTCACTGTCGCCGCCGCTGGAACCTCGGTGGTCGAAGTAGCCGCATTTTGCCGGGCGGCCTCTTCTTGGGCTTGGTTCTGTTGCGCTTCTTGAGCGGCTTGCTCCTTCTGAATGTCTTCCTGCTCCGTTATCAACTCCGTAAGGTCTTTTCGGGCGGTTTCAACGCTCTTGCCCTTGAAGTCCTTGAGGCCCTCTTCGATCTGTTTGAGATACGCGAGATTGCCGGAGGAAAAATTGATCGCTTCGATGTATGTATCCTTGGCGTCCTGATTCTTGCCGAGTGTTTTCGCCACGCGCGCCTTGGATATCAGAATTATGGGGTCGTAAGCTCCCCTTTGTACTCCCTTGTCCCGCGCCTGAGTGTACATTTCATACGCTTCCTTGAGGAACGCATTTTTGTCCACCGCTTTGCCGTTGCTGTTTTTCCCGGATTCTACAATCGCTTTCGCGTAGGGGTCGTTTTCTTTCTTTCCGCCCGCTTGCGCGAACTGGGCTTTCATGTTTTTCTGTTCGTATATCGCGCCCATTTCATAGTAGAGATACTCGTTGCCGGGATCGGCGTCGATCGCTTTCTGGTACATCTTGAGCGCTTTGTCGAGGTCCACCTCTCCCGCGCCGGGGTTCAGCATGGGTTGGTTGAGGTAGATGAACGCATCGAGTTCGGGATTGATTATCTTGATGTCGTGTGTTTTCTTCTTTCTTTCGGCCATGACCCACTCGGAAGCGAGAACTTCCTTGTTTTTGAGGCGGATGAGGATATGTTCCGGAAGATATGCTTCATAAGCTTTTTTCAGTTCTTCCGGGGAGACATCGGCGGTCTCGCTTCCGCGGGAGGCTTTGATCTGCGCGGCGAGCGCCGGCTTGGCGGCTTCGAATTCGGGGCCCGCCGCTTCTTTCTTCGCGAGGAGCCGGATGATGAAGAAGCCGTCGGGAGTCTCCACCGGCTGTGAAATCTGGCCGGGTTGGAGAGCGAATGCCGCTTTTTCGTAGGCGGCCGGAAGCGTTCCGCGTTTGGTCCAACCGAGCCGCCCTCCCGATTCCTTCGTGTTTTCGTCCTCGGAGAACTGCCGGGCAATGTTCTCAAACGGTTCGCCCGATTGAAGTTTCTTCATCACGTCTTCGGCCCGGGTGCGGGCTTCCTTTACTTCCTTGCCGATGAGTTCGTTGCCGATCACATCCATTATTTTCGCCTGAAGCGTGTCTCTTCGGACCGATTGTTTGAAAAGGTCGTAAGAGAACCCCATGCGGGCGAGAGTCTCTCTGAACTGTTTGTCGAGTTCCTTCTCGGCGAAGTAGCGTTTGAATCCGTTCCTCGCCACCGACGGCGGCACCATGCCCACCATCCTCGATCTCTCGAGCTGAATCCTCTTCGCGATTTCCGCGCTGTCCGGCCTCACGCCTCTCTTTGCCGCTTCTTCGAGGAGAAGTTCCTGCGCGATGAAAAACTCGGCCACTTGAGTTTTGAGGAACATCACCATCGGATATCCCTCTATCCTGACGCCGCCGCCGCTTTCGTATTGCTGTTTGAACTGAAGGTATTTGTAGTCGAACAGGGCGAGGGGTATTTTTCTCCCGTCAACCTTGATCGCGTCGCTCGGCACGTGGCCGCGTTCCCTTGAGGTCGTCTGATTCGTTAACTTGTTTTTCGATCCGGGCATGAACACCCCGTAAGTGAAGAACACCCCGAAGATCACGAAGATCCCGAGGAACACCCACATTATCAGGTTGGTTTTCTTTCTGATTTTACTGATAAGCATCTGCTATCTCCTTAGTGTTTATTAGGCGCGGCGGTTATCTCCGCGGCTGTGATTTTCGCGTTTGGAACGAAATCCGACCATGCGATGGATTGTTTAAAAAGGAATTTGTTTTTCTTCCTTATCTCGAAGTCTTGTCTTGTCAGATACAGTGTGTCTTTGTCGAAATACGACGTTGTTCTGCCTTCTTTCGACTCGATCATCAGCACGTAGCTGTTTATTGCTTTGATATATTCGAGTCTTTTTTTATTATCCGGGTTTGCCGCCGCGATCGCTATTTCGTCCACGAAGCTGTTAGGGCCGGTCTTCGGAAGGTCCGATGTTCTCGGGTCGTTCGAACCCAGCACGACTCTCCCGGCGGGTTTATAAACGAAATATTTGAAAACGCCCTTTTTGTCCGGGCCGTGCACGACGACTGTTTTCTGGTTCTGCCCCCTAACCGCTGTGAGCCTCATCAGGAAGTGCGTGTCTTCCGAGCCTTTGCCGATGTAGGCCAAGCGGTATTCATTTCTCAAGTCCTCTTTTTTGTCGGCGGCCAGAGGTTTGTTACCGGGTGTCTTGTTTTGGATCAAGTCGAAACGCACGGTGTAAGAATTGATTTTGGAATAGATATTCTTTGATTTCATTGCGAGTTCATCCGGAGCGGGAAGGGGATTTTCCTTTTCAACCGCGGGAGCAATCACTGTGGAAGAAGCGGTTTTGGGCGCTGATGTCGAGGCGGCCGGCGCGGGTTTGGCCGGCGCCGCTTGGGATGCGCATTTAGCGGCGATCATAATCATCATTGCGGCTGCCGCTATCGCGATTGTTTTCTTTTTGTTGAATTTCATCATTATACGGCCGGAGCAGGGCGGTGCGTTCACCATAGGTCTCCCTGCTTTTTCTCCTTTCCGGGTTTGATGTTCAGATGTTTGTATGCGAGCTCGGTCGCCACTCGGCCTCGCGGTGTTCGCTGGATGAAACCGAGTTTCGCGAGGTACGGTTCGTACACGTCGTTGATGGTGTCCTGCTCTTCGCTGACGACCGCCGCGAGAGTGTCGAGTCCGACGGGGCCGCCGCCGAATTTCAGGATGATCGCTTCGAGCAGCAGGCGGTCCATTTTTTCGAGGCCGACCGAATCGACGTCGAGCATGTCGAGCGCGGATTTGGTCACATCGATGGAAATCGTCGAATTGCCTTTAACCTGAGCGAAATCGCGCACTCTTTTCAGGAGCCGGTTGGCGACGCGGGGTGTTCCGCGCGCGCGGCGGGCGAGCTCGTAAGCTGCGTTCTCTTCGATCCGGACTCCGAGCACGGAAGCGGCTCGCGTTACTATCTCCATGAGGTCCCGGTCTTCGTAGAAATCCATTCTGTGGATGATGCCGAACCGGTCGCGGAGAGGGGAGGTCAGCAGCGCGGCGCGGGTTGTGGCGCCGACGAGTGTGAACCTCGGAAGGTCGAGCTTTATGGACCTTGCGCTCGGGCCTTCTCCAATCACGATGTCGAGTTTGAAATCCTCCATCGCCGGATAAAGCGTCTCTTCGACGACTTTGTTGAGCCGGTGAACTTCGTCAATGAAAAGAACGTCGTTGTCCCTGAGATTGGTGAGAATGGCCGCGAGGTCGCCGGATCGCTCTATCGCCGGGCCGGAAGAGGCGGTAATGCCCACGCCGAGTTCGTTGGAAATAATGTGGGCGAGGGTGGTCTTGCCGAGTCCGGGCGGGCCGTGCAGAAGAACGTGGTCGAGCTGTTCTCCGCGCTGCATGGCGGCCTTGATCGAGATCGAGAGGTTGTCCTTCACCTGCTGCTGGCCGATGTATTCGGACAAACGGGTGGGCCGCAAAGTCAGCTCCGCGTTTTTCTCGTCGTCGGAGCTATTGCCGGACACAATCCTTTTTTCCGTTTCTTCTTCCTTCATCATTTCAATCGCCGATGAGAAGAGTCATCGCCGCTTTCTGTGCGTGCAGTCTGTTTTCGGCCTGATCGATCACGATCGATTTGGGGCCGTCTATCACCTCGGAAAGCACTTCTTCCCCTCTGTGCGCGGGCATGTCGTGCATGAACACAGCGTCCGGTTTCGCGTGGGACATCAGTTTCCCGTCCACCGTGAATCCGTCGAAGGCCTTCAAGCGTTGTTCAGCCTGTTCCTCGTCGCCCATGCTGATCCAGACGTCGGTGTAAACGACGTCAGCGCCGGTCACGGCTTCGACCGGGTTCGAAATTATCTCAAGCATCGAGCCGGACGCGGCGGCGCACGCAGAGGTGCTTTTTATCAAACCTTCTTCGGGTTTGTATCCGTCGGGACATGCGAGCGTAAAATTTATACCCGCTTTCGCAAGTATCCACATCAGCGAAGTCGCAACATTGTTTCCATCGCCCACATAAGTCACCTTGATCTTATTCCCTCGGCCCTTATGCTCGTAAATCGTCAGCAGGTCCGCGAGCGCCTGACAAGGGTGCGTGTGGTCGCACAAAGCGTTGATCACGGGGATCTCGCTGTGCTCAGCCATTTCGAGGACGTCCTCGTGCCTGTTCGCGCGGAAAACTATTCCATGGGCGTATCTCGAAAGGACGCGGGCCGTGTCCTTGAACGGCTCGCCCCGTTCCGTGTGCGTGGAGGAAGCGTTCAGGAACACCGAATGCCCTCCGAGTTGGTGTATCCCGACTTCGAAAGACACGCGGGTTCGCAGCGAATTCTTTTCGAAATAAAGGGCTATCGATTTACCGGCGAGCGGTTTCCGCGCGTGAGAGCCATTTTCCTTGAGTTCCTTTTTCATATCCGCCGCAAGGGTTATGATAGAGTCTATCTCCCGAGGCGTGAGATCCCCTATCGAGATAAGGTCGCGACCTTTAAGATTCGTGCTCATTTCACTTTGCCTCTTCACGCGCCTTATCGAAAAAAGCTTTCAGCAAGCTGACGAATCGGCCGGCGTGTTTTTCATCAATGATATACGGCGGAAGTATCCGTATTATGTTCTGCCTGATCGCATTCACTATCATCCCGTTTTCAAGGAAGAACGCCGCGGCCTTCCGCGCGTCGGCATCGACCTCGACGCCGATCATCAGTCCTTTTCCGCGCACCTCGACGATTTCCGGATATTTCGCTCTGAGGCTCTTCAGTTGTGAGACGATGTAATCGCCTTTTCGCTTAACGTTCGCGAGCAGGTCTTTTTTCTCGACTTCGTCCATGAACGCGAGCGCCGCGGTGCAGGCCACCGGCCCCGCGCCGAATGTGGATGCGTGGCTACCCGGCTCGAAGCCCGCCGTGACCGCGCCCCGCGCCATCATCGCGCCGAGCGGAAGTCCCGCGCCTATGGATTTCGCCATTGTCACGACGTCCGGTTTCACGTTGTAGCTCTGGTATGCGAACCAGCGCCCGGTTCTCCCGAGGCCGCACTGCACTTCGTCGAAGATCAATTCCAATCCGTGTTTCTTCCTCAGCGCGTCCAGCCCCGCCATGAATTCCCGTGTCGCCGGGTAAACCCCGGCCTCTCCTTGTATCGGCTCGAGCATGATCGCCGCCGTTTTGCCGGTTATCAGTTTCTTCACCGAAGCGATGTCGTTGAAATCCGCGAACTTAAAGCCGGGCATGAGCGGCGCGAACCCTTTCTTATACACGTCCTGCCCCGTCGCGCTGAGTGAGCCGAGGGTTCTGCCGTGAAACGAATTTCTGAAGCAAATTATCTCGAACCTTCCGTCCTTCTTGATTTCGGAGTGGAACCTTCTGACGAGCTTGATCGCCGCCTCGTTCGCCTCCGCGCCGCTGTTGCAGTAGAAGATTTTCGACATCCCCGCGACTTTCGTGAGGCGAACGGCGAGGTTGAGCATCGGTTCGGAGTAGTACAGGTTGGACACGTGAGAAAGTTTCGCAAGCTGCGCCTTCACCGAAGAGTTCACGCGGGCGTTGCAGTGTCCGAGCGCGTTCACCGCTATGCCGCCGAGAAAGTCGAGATATTTGCGGCCCGAGTCGTCGTAAACGTAAACGCCTTTTCCCTTTGTGATCAGAATCGGCGTTCTTCTATATGTTTGGAAGACGAATTTATTGTCGGTTTCGACAGCTTTCTTGAGGTTCAATCCGATGTTCCTTTCACGTGGTGTACTCGGCGTTAATCTTAACATAATCATAGGAGAAATCACAAGTCCAGAAGTCCGCGGCCGCGGCGCCGATTCCGCAGTCGAGAACGATTTTCACGTCTTTGTTTTTCATTATGTCGCCGTTGTGCGCCGGGATCCCGCCTCGGTCGAATACGCGGACGCCGTCGATGTCCAGCCGTGCGCGGTCGGGGTCGAACTTCGCGCCCGAGGCGCCGGCGGCGGATATGATCCTTCCCCAGTTCGGGTCGCAGCCGAATATCGCCGTTTTCACGAGCGGGGAGAGGGCTATGGCCTTGGCGATCCGTCTCGCGTCCGCCGTTTTGGATGCGCTTCTAACCTTTATGTGCACAAGCTTCGTCGCGCCTTCTCCGTCGGACACGATCTCCATGGAGAGCCGCACCATGACCGCTTCGAGCGCTTCCTCGAACTTTTTCACACTCGCCGGATCGGCGGCGGATATCTTCACCCCGCTCGCTCCATTCGCCATCACGAGCACCGTGTCGTTCGGGCTCATGTCTCCGTCCACCGCCATGCTGTTGAACGAATTATCGACGCATCGCTTTGAAATCTTTCGCAGAAGCCCGGTAGGAAGCTCCGCGTCCGTGAATATGAAAGAAAACATCGTGGCCATATTCGGCGCTATCATACCGGAGCCTTTAGCCACGCCGCCTACGTGGAAAACTTTGCCTTTAAGGCGCGCCCGGACGGAGAAAAGTTTCGGTCTCGTATCGGTTGTCATAATAGCGCGTGCGGCGTGCTCCACACCTTCTTTAGACAGGCCTTCGACAAGAGCGTCGAAAGAGCCGACGATTTTGCCGACGGGCAGCGGCGTTCCGATAACACCGGTTGAAGCGAAAAGAACGCTGTCGTGCTTGAGCCCGAGTTTGGCCGCGAGTTCGGAGGCGACCTCAAAATTGTCCCGGATGCCGGACTCGCCGGTGGAACAGTTGGCGTTCTTGCTGTTAACGAGCAAAGCGCGCACGACGCCGTGTGAGGCGGTGAGTTTCTCTCTGAAAACGGGGATGTGCGCGCCGAGAAGTTTATTCGTGGTGTAAAAAGCCGCCGTTTTGCACGGGCTGTCCGATACAAAGAGGGCGAGGTCGAGAAGCGGCTTCTGTTTCAATCCGCAGTGAACGCCTTCGCCGGTTATGCCTGCCACTGCTGCCGGCCCGCCGGGGACTGCTTCAATCCCTCGCTTGCCCTTGAGTTCCTCGTCGAATTTCTCTTCGTTCATCTCACGGTATCCACGGGGTTGTCGAAAGCCCCGTCCCCTCGGGAAGACCGAACATGATGTTCATGTTCTGTATCGCCTGTCCCGCGGCTCCTTTCACAAGGTTATCTATCGCTGAAACAAGTTTTATCAGTCCCGGTTTTTCATCCACGAACACGTTTATAAGGCACGAATTAGTTCCCACCGCCTGCTTGATCGAAGGTATCTTGCCTTCGGGCAGTACAGTGACGAACTGTTCGCCTTCATAGAAGTCGCTGTAAATCTTACGCAGTTCCTTTTCGTCGATTTTTCCGGTGAACGGAACGTAAATCATGCTCAGGATTCCTCGGGACACCGGTATCAGGTGCGGAGTGAATGTCAGGCGGACTTCGCGGCCGAGGGCGGCTTTTGATTCCTGAAGCATCTCGGACGTATGCCTGTGGCCGGTCACCGCGTAAGGCGTGAATTCGTTGGTTGCTTCACAGAACAGAAGGTGCGGTTTGAGAGACCTACCCGCGCCGGAATAGCCTGATTTCGAATCTATGATCACCGGATCGCCGATCCGATCCCTGATCTTCGAGAGAGGATGCACCGCGAGGCCGACGCTTGTGGGGTAGCATCCGGGATTCGCCAGAAGTTCGGCCTTCCTGACCTTGTCGCGGTATATTTCCGAGAGGCCGAACACCGCTTTTTCGAGCAAGTCGGGCCTCGGATGTGTCATTCCGTACCAGAGGACGTAGTCTTCCGGGTTTGAGAGCCTGTAGTCCGCGCTAATATCGACGACTTTTCCTCTGGAGAGCAGGGCGTCTATCATGTCGAACGATTTGCCGTGCGGAAGGGCGAGGAAGAAAACATCCGCGCCGTCGAACCCGGCGGCGGAATCGTGGGGTTCATATTTCAGATTAGCCGGGACGCCCGTGTGCGGGAATTCATCCCGGACTGTTTTTCCTTTGAGCGAATTCGATGTTGCGAGCGTGACGATTACGTTTTGATGTCCGGAGAGCAGTCTGAGAGTTTCGAGTCCCGCGTAGCCGGAGGCGCCCACGACCGCGCACCTGATTTTATCTGATTTACTCATCGGGGTCATTTCCAACCTCCTGATCTCGTCCTCATGCCGGCGAGGAGAGAGTAGGTTTCACTGCTCCCGAATCCCATGACGGATTCGGGTTTAACCCGGATCATAAAAATCCGGAGAAGTTCCGGCCTGCAAGAGACGGGAATGCAGGCGGAAATGTGAGAGAAACTTTTTTTATAAAATTAAAAAATCCGGTCGTCTGAAGCCGCCCGGATTTTTTTGATCGAAAACATTTGAGGGCGGGCCGCCGCGCGGGACTTCCCAAAACGGGCGGCCGCCATTGCCGCGGGGCGAGATCGACCGAATCAGCGCTTGGAGAACTGATAACGTTTTCTCGCGCCGGGTTGGCCGTATTTCTTGCGTTCTTTCATTCGCGGATCGCGCGTGAGGTGTCCGCCGTCTCTTAAAGGTTTTCTGAAGCTTTCGTCCATTTTCAGCAGGGCGCGGGCCATTCCGAGCCTGATCGCTCCCGCCTGTCCGGAAATTCCGCCGCCGACCGTGCTCACGATGACGTCGAGCTTGCCTTCGGTGTTGGTCGCCTTCAGCGGTCCGAGAATCATGAACTGGTGCGCCTGTCTCGGAAATCTCTTCAAAAGCTCATGCCCGTCTATGATGATTTTCCCCGAGCCCGGCTTAACCCATACTCTTGCTATGGCTTCTTTGCGCCGTCCGGTTCCATAGAATTTTTCCACAGCTTCCTGCGCCACGGTGATGGTCCCCCTTAATCGATACTGAGTTTAACTGGTTTCTGAGCCGCGTGCGGATGCACCGGTCCGGCGTAAACTTTCAGTTTTCTTATCAATTGCCTTCCGAGGTTGTTATGCGGCAACATGCCTTTCACCGCTTTGCGAACCACGAATTCGGGCTTCTTTTCCATTAATTCCTTGTATTGGCGGGATTTCAGGCCGCCCGGATACTGCGAGTGGTGGTAATAAATCTTGTCTTCCAGCTTGTTTCCGGTGAGTTT
>JAKLIR010000490.1 GCA_022709505.1 bacterium
TCTTCTTCAAACCTCGGACGTTAAGGAAGGCGTAATGGCGAGGATTCAGAAGAGGCCGCCTGATTTCAAGGGAAAGTAACCGAATTTTTCTCCGGAAAAATCCGTGAAATCGTAAAAAGAGCGATCTACGGCGTTGCATCATCGACTCGAACTCGGTCACATACGAAACAGTATGCTCCCTCGTTCTCGCTCGATGCGTCTTGTATCTCATCTCTTTTTCCGATTTCAAAACGCATAGATGAAATATGTGGATTAAAGAATTCCCCCGCGAAATTTCATGAAACATTTCCCGATGATGATTATTTGTGCTGTTTGCGCGCTTCGTTTGCGTGGATGTGCGCTGCTCTCAGGGGTTCGGGGATCCGTGTCGAGTGACAACATGAAAGAACGGTGTCGATAGCGGTGTCGAGATCGATGAGATGCCCAACGGAGACGAAAATCGGCTTGACGTCGGGCCGGGTCCTGAGTGCGACGCCGATTTTTTCATCGTTATGGAATATCGGGGAATGGTCGCCGCGTTTGTTTCCGGGAGCGTCGTATTCGCCGACTATCAGTGATTTCGCGCAGCCTATGGTGGGGGTTCCGAGGATCAGGCCGGCATGACAGGCGATGCCGAAACGCCTCGGATGCGCGTAGCCGTGGCCGTCTATCAAAACAACGTCCGGTTCCGTTTCCAGTGTCGAGAAAACCGTTTCGAGCGCCGGCATTTCTCTGAAGGAGAGCAGCCCCGGCACATAAGGAAATGAAGATTCGGTAACGGATGTGCGGACTTCTATCGTTTCGAATTCAGAGAGCCACATGACCACGGCCGCGGAGAAGAACACCGAAGAGAAGCGGTTGAAAGAAACGTCGGCGGCCGCCACGGTTTCAGGCGAGAAGTGTTTCGGGGTTTTCATTATGATGGTGGATGCGAGCTTCTTTTGGAGGGATATCGCGTCCGCCGGTTTTATGTTCCATTCGTGAAGCTTGTCGATTTTCATTCGAGTTTCGGGTGATCAGAGCCGTTTAGCGGTTATCTTAATCACATTTTTAGTTGAGTCCGTAATTTTGAAGTCGTCGCTTATTCGATATCCCACGACCCACGCTATGACGCCTCTCTCGCTGATCAGCAACGGCGTCTTGCCGCGGACATTTCTCGGAATGTGCGAGTCGATGAAGAAGTCGGAAAGTTTTCTCTCTCCCGGCGCCCCGAGGGGATGAAACAAATCACCGCTCTTTCTGCATCTCACGGACATGTGTGCGCCTAATTTATCACTGTCGAAATATCCAATCATCATGTTGGTGTTCGTATTTATATCCTCGGAAGGAGCGACTGCTTCCAACACAAGTGTTATGCCATATTCGGGAATCACGAAAGTTCCTTCAGTCGAAGTTATCGGAAACGAGCGTGGATCACCACAAGTTTCCGTATCATCAGGCGCGGATTTTGATAGAACCAAACGTTCGTATTCCTTTGCGGCCGTAATTCCACAGGGGATTTCCACGGTCTTGCCAGTCGCGCCGGATGTGCAAATAGCGATCATGCTCTCCACGTGGATGGAAGCGAGCCGGCCGCCGTCCTCTCCGAGTACTTCGAGCGCCGCGTTCCTGAGAACTCTTTTCAGAAGAGGCCGAGGGAGGTCTTCGAGCGCGCGGCTGTCGAGGATCAGCGATCCCGCGTCTCTTGAAAGGATGGAGTCCGCGAATGAGAAACTCGCGAGCGAATCGAGTAGTTCGATGTCCTCGACGAGCATGTCGGCGAAGCCGGACAAGGCTTTTTTTACGCGCGGGTTGAATTCCGATTCAAGCAGGGGGATCAGTTTGTGCCTGATTCTATTTCTGGTGTAACGGATGTCGGCATTTGAAGAATCGGTGCGGTAAGTCAGGTTGTTGGAGGCGCAATATTCCTCGACTTCGGTGCGGGAAGCGGAAAGGATGGGGCGAACGAGACGGCCGTTCACCGGTTTGATGCCGGATGCGCCGTCCGGAGAAGCTCCGCGGATTATTCTGAAAAGGACCGTTTCGGCTTGATCGTCGGAAGTGTGTCCGAGAGCAATTTTCTCAGCGCCGGAACGTGCCGCCGCTCCGAAAAGGAATTTATAGCGTGCTTCGCGCAGGTCCGCTTCGAGTGAGCCGGAAGCTGTTTCGAGTTCGCACGGATCGAGTTTACCGACGATGAGAGGTGTTCCGATGTCCGTGGTCAATTTCCTCACGAACTGTTCATCTGCGTCTGACTCCGCGCCGCGAACGCCGTGGTTCAAATGCGCCGCGATTATTTTGATATCGAACTGTTCGGAAAGAGTGTGGAGGGCGTGCAGCAGGCAGACGGAGTCAGCACCGCCGGAAACCGCGACGAGCACTTTTTCCCCGTCTCCGGAAAAGAACGAATATTTTTCTCGAGCGCTGATTATCTTTCCGATTATTCCGCGCCGAGGTTTATTTTTCATAACATGCTCCGGTGAAAGAAGAGTCGCTCCGACTGTCAACCAATGAGCTTGTCATCGATGATTGCTTCGAGGAGGGCATGTCCGTTACTAACGCAAAGACCTGTTGCGGCGGCATTTTTTTCGCTGAAAGATTCCGCGGAATATTTTGCGGGCGTTCCCGAGGATATCGCGATGAACGGGACCGGCGCCGAAGAAT
>JAKLIR010000491.1 GCA_022709505.1 bacterium
AAGTCCTCTTCGAAATCGATGTCCGGCAGCGGCAGATCCTTGCCCTCGGAAGTCTGTTTTGCAATTTTCGCCACATAGCCCGTGCCCACGAAAAAACCTACTATGACGATTGAAAGGAGTCCTATAAAAATGCATTTAGAAAACCAAGTTTCGTCTCGGAATGCGTATGCGAAGGTGCGACCTATATCGAGAGTTCTTCGTGGTTTCGCGCCGTCGTTCAGGTCTTCCGGAGGAGAAAGTCTTTCGCTATGGAAAGACGCTTCCGGAAAAGAAGAGACAGGCTTCCCGCAGTTCTCGCATTTTCTTGCGTTGGCAGGTATTTCTTTGCCGCAATTGGGACAAAACATGTGTTTATTTTACCACCGGAAACATGGAAATACAAACCCGGATTAATCAATAGATCGCCTAATCCAAATGACGGATTCGGGACGATATAAAATCGAAATCATAATTCCGTCAGATGGCTGTGAGAGGTTCGAATGTCGCGCTCAAGGTCCCGGGCAGGTTTTCGAGGCGCAGCAGGCGGGGAGGGGGTCTTTTTGAATGCAGAGCGCGGCGCCGGTGACCGGGCTCGAGGCGATGGTTTTGTTGTAGAAGCTTTTCAGCAACATCAGGTCCGCGATCCCGACTTTTCCGTCCATGTTGAAATCCGCCCACGCTCTGTAACACGTGTCGCCTTTCATCGTGTTGTAAGCGTTCTTGATCGCCATGATGTCCTGAAGATTCACCTTGGCGTCGCAGTTGGCGTTGCCGACGTCGCCGCCGTAAGAGCCCGAAGTCGAGTCCGGCATCTGAATCGCCTTGAGTTCGAGGCTCACTCCCGAAGGCGGCAGGGAAACGTCGTCGGCGAGAACCACGTAGCAGTCGCCGTTTCCGTCTTTCGAGCACAGTCCTCCGGAGGCGAAAACCGGATCGAGATCGGCGGCGGGTATTTTCACCCTTATCGAATATTTGTTCCCCGCCGCGACCGCCGCCGCCGGCAGGTTTATCTGTTGAACCGTACCGTCTTCGCCGGGCGCCTTTTCCTTGATTATCGTCGATGTCGTTTTGTTGTATATCTGCAATTTCAAACCGTTGATCATCACCGGTTCTTTCTTATACGAATTGTTTTTGCAGTTCTCCGGATCGGATGCGTAGGCGCATGGAGTTAGCTTCGTCTTGGCGAATGCGCCGGAGATGCTGATGTGAATGCCGCACGCCTCGATCAGGCAGGGGTCTTCCGGCGGCGGCCCCGGTTCGAGATAGACTTTGTTCGGCGCTGTTATTTTCACGGAAGAATCGCACGAGGTTTTTTTGAAGTCAACCGAAACGAAGTAGTCGCCGCTTTCAGTCACCGCGACGTATGAGATCGGTAGTGGAGAGAGGTTGGCGGTCGGCAAAGGAATCAGTTTCAACTTGCACGACGACGGGTTTTCGGTCGTGCAGAGGTAGATGTTGTAGCCGGGGTATGCGCCGGGGTCCGAGGAGGAATTCGACCAGTTCACGATCAGCCCGTGTTTATCCTGAGTGGCGACGGCCGAGACCGCTTCGGGCGGGCGGCAGAAGTTTCCGGCCGCGCAATTGATGCAGTTCAGCCCCACGGCTTCGCTGAAGACTGCGCTTTCGTTCCCCGCGTCGTCGAGGGACGTTGCGCAATAGCGGTAAGTCACGCCCGGCTCGACGGACGTGTCTTTGTAAAATGTGTCGCCGGAGGGCGCGTCGTTCAACTTTGTGAATTTTGAACTTGCGTCGCAGTCGTAGTCGCCGTTTAGCTTGCACCTGTAAGTGTTGTAAAGGACGGCGGGAGGCTCGTCGGTATTCGGCAGCCAAGAAGTGGTGCAGGAGAACGCGTCGGAGGAGAAACCGGTTGCCGAGGGGGGCGAAGGCGGCTGCGAGTCCATGGGGGTGCAGGGAGCGGGCGCCGGCCGCTGCGCGGCCTCTGAAATGTCGCCGATCTCGTCGGCCGCGTAGATGTTGTAGCAGTAGGTTGCGCCGTTGGCGAGTTGCGAGTCCGTGGCGAACATGGTTTGCCCCGGTTCGGAAGTGAGGATGGACATAGCGGGGGCTTCCGGCGGCTCGGGCATGATCACGCCGGAGCAATCGGCGGCGGCCGAAACGCCCCTGTAGATTTTGTATTCGGTTGCGACTGTCGGTACGGTGCGGAGGGGGCAGCTTACGGCGGGTATCCCAGTCCAGCGCAGGCTGCAAGCGCCGCCCGTAAGGACCGGCGCCGCCGCCGTATCGTTCGGAAATGGAAACGGGCACGGTTCGAGCGGAGATGTGAAGCTCACGCATTTCCTGTAGTCGCCCGCCGCGTCGAAAGCGCTGCAATTCGGTCCGGTCTTGGATGGACAGGTTCCCGCCCCGGTGCAGTTGTCGCAGGCTTCAACATAGAAGCACCAGCCGTTCTCGCTCGTTTTCAGCAGTTCGCTGTCAGTGAAAGTGACCGAGCCGGCCGCCGGCGGTATCAATTCGGCGTTCAATTTACGGGAGAACAGGCTTTTTTCGGAGCAAGACGATACGGGGCTTGTTTGCTCGCACGCGAAAAGGTTATAGCCGGAAATGTCCGTCTCCGGCGACGCGGGCCATGTGAATTTGATATCGGTTTCGTTCTCTCCACGTTTGATT
>JAKLIR010000492.1 GCA_022709505.1 bacterium
GTTCCGATCGGCGACATCGTTCTCAAGAACGCTCAGTACAATCGCAAAAACGCGGGCGATGAACCCGGGAATATCACAATCATCGAACAGAAAAAAGAAGAGTAGCTCTTCTTCAATATCTCAATCACATCAGAAATTCAGCCCGTAGGCTTTCGTCCGCAACTTATTCAAGGACAAATCGAGCTGTTCCCCCTCGCGTATCCCTGTTACGTTGAAGTGCTTTATTTCGCTCTCGAACAGCCTGTAAATTTCCGGAAGCTGTTTCTTGTCCGCGGAAGTGAGCTTGCCGGATTTCACAAAGAGTTCCGGCGCCGCGAGTTTCGTATAGAGCATGAGTAGTTTGATACGTCGGACGCGCTCAGAGATCACCGGATCGCCCGCGGCGAGCTTATCCGCGCGCTCGAGTGCGGCGGACATCGCCGCGAGCGTCGCCGCGTCGAGATAACCCGCCTGCGGCGGCGAATAGAGATTCGCGTGCAGCAACGGGTTCCGGACCCTCTTCCTGAGTACGTTCAGATACTCCGTGACGGCGGGCTCCGCCTGCTTGTAGTACCCTTTCATGAATTCGGCGATCAGCGCCTCCGAGTCAGCGTTCGGGTTCCAGAGCAGTTTCGAGATCAGCCATGTTTTCAGTTCGGGCATGTCGCCCCCCGGACAGTCGGAAACCCCCTGCGCGAACATCCCGCGCACGTTGTACTTGCTGTAAAATGCGATGTCTTTCGATATCGCGTTTATATTCGGAAACGGCAGATAGTAATGCGCGAAATCCGTCACGTAATGCCAGACGTAAAGGCGGTTGGACATCTTCGACCAAGCTTTCAGATTCTTCACGTATTTCCCGTTCCAGAAACATTTTCCGAGCGGGTGAAGATCGCATGACGGCGCCATGTGGCACAGCCGCACGACGACGTTCGGCCTCGGTCGCGTGATCCTCGGCGCGTTCTCGGTGTATTGATAGGCGAGCGTGTCGATCACTACATTCGGATATTTCTCGGCGACGGCGTCAGCGATCTCGTTCACGAATCGAAGCAGCGTCCCCGCGGGCGAGCCCTCTTCATTGTCCATCGCCCTGCACTTCGGACAGCGGCATTGCAGCATGTTGTCGTTCTGGGACACTGAAATGATCGACGGCGCGCCGCCGGTCTGCCCGGCTATCTCGAGCACCCGCGCCTTCACCACTTCGAGCACTTCCGGATTCGTCAGGCATATCTGCCCGTTGGGAATCCGCTTCCCGTCTATTTCGGAATAATACTCGGGGTGCTCCGCGAAATACTTGTCCGCCGGCACGAGTCCCGCGAGCGTGTGAACGAAGCCCTGAACGTATTTCACTCGGCCGCCGTGCTTTTCGTCGAGCCTGTGGTGCTGCCCGTTCAGCCGGTTCCGCGTCGCCCAGTCCCCATCGTATGCAAGGCAAAAATAGGCCTCGCGGTATTCCATCCCCGCCTTCTCCGTCCGCCCCGCCGTTTTCACGGCCACGTCTTCTCTCTTGGGGACGTACGTCTCATCCGGCGCGTACCACCTTACTCCGAGATCGTCTTCGAGCATCGAATAAACCGCATACAGAACCGCCCTGCCGCTCGCGCCCCGAAGCGCGAGCGCGCCGTCCGCGGCCCGAATGACGAAACCGTCGTCACCGAGCTTGGAAAGTTCCTCGTCGCCTACTATTCCGCCGCCCTGCTTTGTGTTGCCTATCAGCAACTTACAGCTCCCGGTCGCCTGTGTCTCGCTTGCTATCTCAAGCCTCGCCCCGCTCATTTTTTCGAGGTTCGCCTGCAGCTCGCTCGCAGCGTACTTTTCCGGCTCGCTCGCGGAATCCGGCGTGACGATCACACACGCGCTCTTGCCCTTTTCAACTATGGTGAACAAATCATCGTTCTTCGCAAGCGCGGTGCTTCCAGCACACAATATGACCGCCGAAGCCGCAATAGATACCATGTGTTTCACTATACTCTTTATCTTCGTTCTCATTTTCCGCCTCTCGTGAACGTGTTTGCGCCGCACCCTCCGGCGCAAATATTCTATACCGCATTCGCGTGTAATGCTGATTAAAATCGGAAAAAGCGCCGGAAGCGTTAAACCGTCGGCGCTTATTTCGCTTCATAATAATGAACGCCGAATACGCAACAGCCGATTTTAATATTCCATTGAAAAGCTTATTTTTTTGCGGGTGCTTTTTTCTTTGCGGGTGCTTTTTTCTTCGCGGGCGCTTTATTCTTCTCGGGCTCGGGCGCGGGCGCGGGTTCGGTGGACGGCATTTCCCAAATTGTTTTGCCGGTATTGCTCTGCAAAAGAATCTGCGCTCCGCCATCGTCGGACACACCCATGGCGCCGCCGAGTTTCGACCCGCCGTAGTTGAACGTGATCACAGGCTCCCCTTTTTCAGAAAGCGTCCATACCGATCGGGGATCCTTGTTCTCGTCATAGAACGCTATCATCGGCGTGTTGTCCTGATCCGTCGCCCCCATTATCATTCTCAGGTCGCCGTTCTTATCGACGACCACGATTTCCCTAACCGTGATGGAATCGAACGTGTTGCTTCCCTCTTCCTGCGCCACCGCGCGGTTCTGCGAGAAAATCTTCTCTGAAACCATCCCGCCCGC
>JAKLIR010000493.1 GCA_022709505.1 bacterium
CTATTCGTAGGTGCCCATGAGGATCGGATTGAATTCCTCTTTAAGCACCGGAAGCGATTCGCCTGATATTTCGCGGAGTGAATTGAAGAAAGTTCTCGGCAGGGAAAACTCCACTTCCGGAGATTCGCCTTTGTTTTTCCATTCGCGCACGAGGTCGATCCAGTGTGGGATCGGGATTGAGAAGTCGGATCCGAACGGGAACATCAGGATGGGGGCGTCGGTGTGAGTGGCTTCGTATCCGATTCTGGCGGTAAGCTCTTTTTTGAACGATTTTTCATTGAGGAGCGAAGGTTCGAGAGGGGTGAAGCCGATGTAGTGTGCGGACAGCCAGTTTGAGAGAAGGCGGGTGCCGTCCGGGGATTCCCAGTAAAAGTGGGATGGCGCTTTCGGATCTCTCCAGTTTTGGATTCCTCTCGCGAAGACATATTGCTTCATCCCTGAGCGCGCGGCGATCTGTGCGTATTGGGCGGGGTGGCCGAAAACGTCTATCTCCCAAGCAGTTTCGACGCGGCCGCCGAGGATGTCCTCGAAAAAGCGTTTTCCATAAATGTACTGGCGAGCCTGCGCTTCGCCCGTCGGGATGTTTTCGTCCGGCGAACAGAACCCGCCCACGAGTTCTATGCGACCTTCCGCCACCCAGCCGCGTATCTTTTCATGGACTTCGGGATGCGCTTCCCAGTAAGGTCTGAGCGCGAGCGCCTGATCTATCGTGAATGTGAAATCGGGATTTTTTTCGAGAAGCTCCACAGCGCCGTCGAGTATGCGGCTGACATCCTCGTTGTAGCGGTCTTCCGTCTTCCACCATTCGACATCGTAGTGAAAGTGCGGAATCGCGAATATTTTTCTTATTCTTTCTCCCGGCTTGAGGCTCATATCATATCCTCCTGCTTTCGTTCTTCCAGTCATAGTATCATAACAAGATTATCATTGGAATAAATATATGTCGCTGATGTGTGGTTAGGCAACAGGAACCGGGGCAAATGTTAGAATTGTTTCCGGTAGCCGGTATGTATCCGTGGCAAGAGGAGTACTCGGAAAAGGCAATGCGAATGCGGACGCTCTAAGGCATTCTGCCGATCGAGAGGCCGATCCGCTCGACGCCGTTGATCCATTCGTCTCTCGCGTTGTAATAGAGATAGGCGGTTTCGTCGTCGATGATTTTCACGTCCATCGCGTAAACGAGCGAGAGTTTCCAGCCGGGTTCCGGGGCGATGATCGGGTCTTCGTGAACGCGATCCCAGTTGATTCCGTCGTTAGACTTCAAAAGCATTATGGCGGAGCGGGATTTTTTCTCCGCGTCCTTGTAGATGCCGTTGTTGAAGCCCCAGTAAAAACCTCTTTCGTCAGGGATGACTTTCATCGAGCCCGCGCCGAGGTTTCTGTAAGGGTCCGCGGGATTCTGTGACAGCACGGGTTCGGGGTAGGGCGTGTACGGGCCGGTGATGCTTCTGGAAGTTGCGAAACCGATGCTCACTGGCTCCGTCACCAGCGTGTCCCACAAGGGAACCATGTTTGCGCTGTAGTAGAGGACGAATTCATCGTCGCGTTTAATGAGGCATGGATTGCCGCAGGAACGCGGGAACTTCCCATGCCAAGGAAGGCACGGTTCGAGGATGACTTTAAGGGAACTCCATTTTTTCAGGTCCCACGATTGGCGTAGAGCGATGGCGGTGTGAAATGGGAACCGGAGCACTTCGTAAAATAGGGTGTAGAGGCCTTCGTCCCGGAAGATGAAGGGTCGAATTCCGGGGCAAACCTTGCCGGTTTTGCGCCATTTGATGCCGTCCGGGCCGGTGAAGTGGTGAATTCCGCCGATCAGGCTGTTTGCGAACAGGTGCCATTGCCCGTCAGGAGATTCGGCCGGGAGGAGCACCGTGGGGTCGGCGATCATGTTTTCCGGAAAGGGCGGCTCGATGAGAGGGTTGTCGGAGTGGTCCGTCCATTTTAATTTGTCGAAGTCCATATCAGGTCCTTTTCATAATGAAAATTATCGTTTCTTAACGAATAAAATATTTTTCAGGGAATCAAGGTACATACAAATTACAGCAAGTTCATTATTGCATTTCAGAGATTAAAAAACAATATATATTGAGGGAGATAGAAAAGAAATTGAGAAAAAAGAGATATTAAGATAGATGGCAAGAGTTTCAAAATGCTTATTTAGTATGTATAAATGCTTCATTTTTTATTAATTTGTTGCGATGGTGGTGGATTTGTAATAAAATGTTCCGATGTCATTTCGGGCTTATGAGCCCTGAATAAAGGCGTGAGCGGCTTTTAGACCGGCCGCAATAAGCGCGTTTTGCGGGAGTGAAGGCATGCAGAAGAAAATGTTACCGCAGTTTTTGCTGATTATAGCGGCAATAGCAATCAGCGCCGGCTGGCTGATCTATCGCTATGATACGCAAGTCGAAACAAGACAAGTGACCGTTAAGAGCGGCGGAAGGACCGAGACCAAGTCGGTTGATATCCACAAAGTACCGATAAATCTCGGACTCGATCTTCAGGGTGGAGTGCACATATTGCTCGAAGCGCTGCCCCCGAAAGACGGCCCGCTCACGGATGAAAAAATAACAGGTCTCATCGAGGT
>JAKLIR010000494.1 GCA_022709505.1 bacterium
ATTTTAAGCGATACGATGTTCCACATTTCCTTATTCGGTTTACCACCGCTGTTGGCGGGCCTGATTTTCACCGACGTCGGCGTGTCTATCGAGAAGACATCGAGCTGGCACTGGTAATCCTGCAGCGCCTTGACCTTGGCGTTCATTTTGTCGAAAACACCCTTTGCCGTTTCCGCTGCTTCTGCGCGCGAAGCGGCGACGGCGAACACGAACATACACAACACGGCTGCGAAAAACTTTTTCATTGTAGGACCTCCGGCCAAGTGGTCCCGGGTTCGGGGCGGAACTCCGGGATTTTTTAACACGGATTTTTCCGATGAAAAATCCGGGAAATCGTAAAAAGCGGGTGCCGTACGAGGGCGCAATCAGATGCCGACCTCGCGGCTTTCGCTCCGGGATGGAACGGTCTTAGTCCGGAGCTGGTGCACCGCTTTGACGTACCTTACGGTTTGTGTTCTGGCGCGCATGACGACGGAATGAGTGGTTGCGGTGTCGCCCTGATAAAGGACGGCGTCGAGAAAGTCTCCGCCGGTCACTCCTGTCGCTGTGAAGATAATGCTGTCGCCGGAACAAAGGTCTTCAGCTGTGAATACCTCTTCGAGGTCTTTCTTTTTCAGCCCGAGCTTTGCGACTTTCTTTTTCTCCGCTTCGTCCCGGGGCCACATTTTAACCTGCATGTCGCCGCCGAGACATTTCAGAGCGGCGGCCGCGAGCACCGCCTCGGGCGAACCGCCCGTGCCGAGAAGAATATTGTTTCCGGAACCGTGCATCGCGCAGGAAATTGCGCCCGCGACATCTCCGTCGCTTATGAGCTTCACTCTCGCGCCGGTTTCGCGCACTTGCTCGATCAGCTTCGCGTGGCGCGGCCGGTCGAGTATCACCGCTATCAGCTCGCCTATCTTGAAATCGTAGGCTTTCGCAACGCGCTTCAGATTATTTTTTATCGAATCGTTTATGTCGATGCAGCCTTTCGCGGCGGGACCGACCGCGATTTTTTCGCAGTAGAACGTCGGTATGGATTTCAGGGTTCCCTTGTTTCCGGCGGCAAGCACGGAGATTGCACCGGGCAGCCCCTTGGAGGTCAGCGTCGTCCCGTCGAGAGGGTCCACGGCGATATCAACTTGCGGGTCTCTGATTCCGCCGCCGCCGACGTGCTCTCCGATGTAAAGCATCGGCGCTTCATCTTTTTCCCCTTCGCCGATGACAACCGTCCCGTTTATGTTCACGAGGTCGAGCATGCCTCGCATCGCATCCGTGGCGGCCTTGTCGGCGGAATTCTTGTCGCCTTTTCCGAGCCAACGGCTCGCTTTCAGAGCGGCCGCTTCAGTCACTCTCACGAATTCAAGCGTGATCTCTCGCGACATGTCCAATGTCATGACATCACCTCTCGGCTCGGAATTTCATCCTATGTATCTGATTCGCGACCGATGCCGTAATAGCTGAAACCCGCGTGTCTCACTATGTCCGGTTTATACATGTTCCGCCCGTCGAAAACGTGGCTGCCGGCCATTACTTCCTTGAGACGCCCGAAATTCAGTTGTTTGAAGTGGTTCCACTCCGTGAGCGCCATAAGCGCATCGGCGCCTGTGGCCGCATCGTAGGCATCCTCGCAGAATGTAACTTCCGGCAGCAAAGACCTGCTTTTCTCCATCGCCATCGGATCGTACGCCCGGACCACGGCGCCAGCCTCTATAAGTTTATTGATTATCGATATCGCACAGGATTCGCGGATGTCGTCCGTTCCCGGCTTGAATGAAAGTCCGAGCGCTGCGATGGTTTTCCCCTTCAGGGATCCGAGCGCCTTTTCGGCTTTTTCGACCAGTCTCATCGGCTGGGCGTGGTTGATGTCTATCGTGTTTTCGAGCAGCGTGAGCCCGTAACCGTATTTTCTCGACACGTAAAGCAGCGATTCGGTGTCCTTCGGGAAACAGGAACCGCCGTATCCGATCCCAGCTCGGAGGAATTTGCTTCCTATCCTTTCGTCGAGCCCGACCCCGCGGGTGACCTCTTCGATGTCCGCTCCGACTTTCTCGCACAGGTTCGCCACGGAATTTATGAATGAAATCTTGGTGGCGAGAAATGCGTTGGACGCGTACTTTATCATCTCTGCGCTTCGAACCGAAGTGATCACCATCGGTTTTTCGAGAGCCGAGTAAAGCTCGATCAATTTCATCGCGACATTCTTGTTGGAAGCTCCGATCACGATTCTATCCGGAGCGAGAGCGTCTTTTATCGCCGTGCCCTCGGCGAGAAATTCAGGATTTGAAACCACTTCGACCTCGAGTCCGGCGGGTTTATACTTGTCGATGATGTTTTTCACGAGGTCGCCCGTGCCGACCGGCACCGTGCTTTTGTTGACCACTATTTTGTAACTGTTCAGTGCTTTGCCGATAGCTTCCGCCGCGGCTTTGACCTGCGAAAGATCGGTTTCTCCGTCTTCCTTGGGCGGCGTGCCGACCGCTATGAAAATTATTTCGGACTTCTTTACGGCTTCCGCCGCGTCGGAGCTGAAAAACAGTCTTCCGTCCTCGACATTCCGGGTCACCATTTCCTCAAGCCCCGGCTCATAAAAAGGCATTTC
>JAKLIR010000495.1 GCA_022709505.1 bacterium
GTCTCCGATGTGCGCCGCCTCGTCGGTTCCCTCGATGTGAATGAGGACGAAGTCTTTCCTCCCGAGTGCGTCGATTGCGGCGGCTACTTTTCCTTCATAATTGGTGTCAACCATGCCCGTCGCGCCGGGAACCTTGATTATTTCGAGTCCGGCGATAATCCCGAGGCCCTGAACGAGGTCCACCGCGGAAACGACCGCGCCCGAGATTCCGTATTTATCCGAATATGCAGGCATCGCCGGCAGCCGGCCTCCGCTCCACGGCCATATCGCATTGGCTTTAGCGTGTTTTCCGGCGGCGCGCCCGACGTTCACGGGATGATTTTCGAGTATCGGCCTCGATTTTTCTATCAGCTCGATCAGTATGTCCGAACCGGGGCCGGAAGGGAGATAGCGCGCCCATTTATCGCCTATGTGGTCGTGCGGAGGCATGGTGCGGGTCTTGGAAAAGTCGCCCTTGAGCGCGAGTAAATTTCTGAAGCTCACTCCCGGGAAAAATTTGATCCCGTCGCCGCCGAGTTCGGATTCGAGAGCGGACATCAATACGGCGGCATGTTCGGATTCGATGTGCCCGCCGCTGTAATCATCGAGGATGTCGGATGTCATGGTAATCAGGTTGCATCTGAAAACCGTTTCGTCGGGTTCGAGAGAAACGCCGATGCTCGCGGCCTCGATCGGCCCGCGACCGTTGTAGAAAACGGCGGGGTCGTAGCCCATTATCGACATTATGGCGACGTCGCTGCCGGGTTCCATGCCGTCGGGGACGTTTTTCGTCAGACCCACGTTCGCAATACGGGCGAGTGAGTCCATGTTCGGGGTTTCGGCCGCTTCGAGAGGAGTCAGGCAGCCGAGAGCCGGGATGGGGCGGTCGGCCATGCCGTCGCCTATGATGACAACTGTTTTACATTTATTCCCGGTGTCGGGCATAGTTTGATTCCGCGATTATTCGAGAACCCTCAGAACGGATGTGATTTCGAACACGCAACCAAGGTTCTTGATTTTTTCGAGAGCCGCGGCCATGTTTCCTTCGTTTGTTTTATGGGTCAGCCAGACAATTTCCGCTTTGTTGTTTTTCAGGGCTTTTTGCACGAGAGATGCGATGCTGACGTTCAGATCGACGAGGCAGTGGCTGATGTCTGAAAGCACGCCCGCGCGGTCCTCGACCTGCATCCTTATATAGAAAGAATTTTCGACGTTTCCGATCGGGGAGAGCATCGCGGGTTTGAATGCAGCCACGGGTGCGGCGCCGGGTTTGGCGATTTCGCATGATAGCGCTATCAAGTCTCCGAGAACCGCGCTGCTTGTCGCGTTCGGGCCGGCGCCTTCACCGACGAACATCAGCGGACCGATCGGATCACCTTCGAGGTGGATCGCGTTCAGAACGCCGTGGATGGATGCGAGCGGATGATCTTTTTTGAGCAATGTGGGATGAACCCGGACGTCGATCCCGTCTCCGCTGTCTTCGAGAACGGCAAGGAGCTTTATCGTGTAGCCGAGCTCGGACGCGAACTGCATTTCCTCGCGGCTGATCGAGGTTATTCCCTGTTTGAAAATCGATGCGGGATCGACATGTTTTCCGAAAGCTACGGAGGAAAGGATTGTAGCCTTGTACCCTGCGTCGAAACCCTCGACATCGTTTGTCGGATCGGCCTCCGCGTATCCCCGGGCCTGTGCTTCCTTCAGGATATCGGAGAAGGACGCGCCGGAGGATTCCATCTCAGACAGTATGAAATTCGTCGTCCCGTTGACTATGCCGAGAACGCGTTTCACCCTGTTGGCTCTCAGGCATGTGAGCAGTGGGGTTATGATGGGGATTCCGCCGCCCACGCTCGCCTCGAACAGAATGCGAGCGCCGGATTCGTTCGCGACGGCCTCCAATTCAGGCCCGTGCTTGGCGATCAGTTCTTTGTTCGCCGTTACCACATGTTTGCCTTTTTTCAGAGCGGAAGTCACTATGTCGCGCGCCACTCCGACGCCGCCTATCAGTTCGATGACCACCTTTATTGATTCGTCGTCGAGAATCGCTTTTTTATCTTTTCCAAGCGTCGCCCCGCCGAGATCGACGCCTCTGTCCCGTTCCGTGTCTATATCCACAATTTTCGTAATGACCGGTAGAACACCCGATTTTTCCTTAATGACGTCCGCGTTGCGTTGAAGGTTCGCCACGACGCCGGTTCCGATGGTTCCGAAACCGAAAAGACCTGCTTTCACGATGTCGGCCTGCACTTTTGAGCTCCTTTTTTCCACTGCGATATGCAGTAAAAACGTTTTGTTCGGACAAATAAAACCGGACGGGACTTGCTCTCCTCGTCCGGATGGGATTTCCCTCTATTTTTCGATTTTACTATAGTCCGTTCCGTCGAGTTTTTCAAGGCGGGCGGAGTATGAAAAGAAGTTGTCGCTCTTGAGCCTGAAAGTCGCCGAGAGGTCTCTCGTTTCACCGGGTTTGAATTCAGGCAAACGGATGGAAATCCTGTCCCGCACCCTGTTTTCGGAGTCGTGAAAATAAACCATGAGAATCATGGGCGGCGCGGTTTGTTCGGATATGTTCCGCACTCTCGTCTCGACAGCCGCCTGTCCGTCC
>JAKLIR010000496.1 GCA_022709505.1 bacterium
TCCGACGGTGAAATCCGCGCCTTCCGCGCGCACCCTCATCAACGCCCTCGGCTCTTTCACAATCCGTTTCAGAAACGCCCTCGGCACGGGCAGACTCTCGGCCGGGTTCCCTCCGTCCGAACTCACCGTCGCCGAGTATCCTTCGTACAACACAACCCTCGCCGAAGCGAGGCGGTGCAGCTTATCGACGTAATCCTCGTCCATGTAAGTCCCGCCGATAAGCACTCCGATCGTCGCACCCATATATCTCAGCGGCCGGTAAACCATCACCGAAACCGTCTCCCGGTCTCCTATCTTCACCCGTTTTATCGTCACGCTCGCCTTGTTCTTTTGAAGAGCCTTCCTGACGAACGGATCGCCATAGTAATACTCGCCGAAACCCACCGGGTTCGCACCGTCGGCGAGCAACATGTAGTCGCCGCCCACCACTTTCAGAATATCGAGTCCCGATGTGCGGCGGACCGCCTGAATCCTTTTTATCAGATCGCCCGGCCACAACTCATACGACGCGGCGTCCTCGATGACGAACCGGTCGCTCGAAATCGTTTTAACGCGGATCCCCGTGTTATTAACCAGCGTCGTGAACTCGTGTCTCGTGCCTTGAAGCGCGCTCACGACTCGGGCTCTTCCCAACTGGTCGAAACCCGACAGCAACCGCATGTTCAAAAGATACAGCACCGCGATCATGGGAATCAGAAAACCGAGGACGAAAGCGCCCATAAGTTTAGCGCGGATCGATAAATTGCTTTTCTTCTTGTTCATCGCAGAGAATTATCTATCCGGTTCCCGGACGTATGCATCGTCGAAGCAAGGGACGCCGATGGGCCCGTTTTCAACTCCATATAACCCGCGGGACGCCGTGAAGGACGGCTTCCTCGAAAAAATTGTTATAACAGCCGCCGCCGAAGAACGGTCCGCCGGCGCCCCGATCAGACCGTACTTTCTACCCATGGCGGAAAATCTCGATATATAGTCGCCGTCCGTAAGCGGAGAGTCGAAAGACTCCGGCAATCCCATGAAAATCGGTATGGAACGCAGAATGAACGCCGGCGCCTCGTTTCGGCCGAATTTCTGCATCTCGGATTCTCTGCGCCCCAAGGGAGTAACCGCGAGGCCGCCCGCCGTGAAATTCAGTTGCAGCTTCTCCGCCACGAGACGCAACGCCTGCGAGTCCTGATCGTACCACAATTCCATTCTCGGTGCGTTCTCCCCGTATTTCCTTAGGCCGCCCGGCTCTCCTGAACCTGATACGTTATTTTCCGGAGACGCATCCCCGTTCAATATTATCTTCACGATATCCGTTCGGTCTATCATCCGCGATAAGGCAATCCTCCGCCCCGCGCCGGACATCGTGGGAAACGCCGGATTGACATCCAGAAAATATGTCCTTTTCAGGTTGTATTGAACGGGCGCGCCGAAAGCGTCTCTCTCTTCCTTCGTCAGCCCGCCGAGCGGCACATCCGCGAAATCCACAGCACCCCTCTTGAACTCCGTCAGCCGGTCCCTCTCATTTTTTATCGGTCGAAACGTTATCGCGTCGAGATACGGCCGCCCGAGAAAGTATTCCTTGTTCGCGGATAGGAAAATATCGCCCTTCGCGGATTTCCTGATGTACCTGAAAGGCCCGGTCCCGACCGGCGGCTCGAAATTTCTGTCCGACGAAGGAACGACATACAGCGCCGGAAAACACAGAAATACCAGAAACTTCGGCTGTTGCCTCTTCAAAGTTATCTCGAATCGCAGCGCATCGATGATCCTGATCCCGGATATCGTGCCCGCCTTGCCTTTCTTGAATTCGAACACCCCCGCAATGTCTCGCACGAGCCACGAATAAGGAGAACTTTGAGACGACGCGAGCCTCTTGAACGTGTTCAGCACATCCGCCGTGTCCAGCGGCGAACCGTCGTGAAACTTGAGACCTTCTTTCAGCTTGAAAGTGTAAACAAGCCCGTTCTTGGATTTCTCGGGAACAGATTCGAGAAGAACAGGAATGAGCGAACCGCCCGCACCCGGCTTGAGCAAGGTGTCGTATATGCAGCCCGCAATCATCAAATCATGATCCTGCGTGAGTGTTACGGGGTCCAGCTTGCTGACTCTTTCCGGAATAGCGACTGTGATCGAGCCGCCGAACCCCGGCCGCAAGACCGCCCTCGACTCAGCACATGAAAAAATCACCAGCGCGAATGCAACCGCCGCCATGAGCCGCGCGCCGCATCGAATCTTTCTTATTTCCCGTTCCTTCATTTTTGATTATCTCTTTACCGCCGGCTTCGCCGCCGGCTGCTGCTTTGAATATAGGGGCAGAATTCTGAAAAACGACTGTCCGTTTTTTTTCTCCAACGTTCCGATCAACTCGATTTTTCCATCACCGTCGAAGTCATAGGATTTCGCGTTCGTAATCGAACCGCCGAAGCTCTGCCCCCTCCATTTCTCCACAATCTCATCGCCGGTGAACTCGAGAGAAACGATGGTGTCGTCCGTCGGCGACTCGGTGGTGGCGAAAAGGAACCCTCCGTTCACAGTCCTCGGGCCGCACACGATGGTGTCGCCGTACCTCGTATCGGTCTCCG
>JAKLIR010000497.1 GCA_022709505.1 bacterium
CGGGCGATGTGTAGTCGCATGATTTCGAATTGCCCGAAGAGATCGCCGCCCACGGGTCCGAAGCCGAGCAACGCCCTTCGAGCGTCGTCACCGTCCCCGTCGTCGCGCAAGTGAGAGTGACCGCCGTATGGCCGCCTGAAATCGTCGCCGCGGCCGGCGCGGCCGAAGCCGTGACCGTCGCCGGGACCCCCGCCATCTGGAACGCAATCACTTTTTTCTCTATGTTGACTTCTCCGTATTTTATCCGCACGTAGCCTTGTTCACCCCATGTCGCGCCCCAACTGTTGCGCACTATCCAGTATCCGCCCTCATCGTTGTAGCCGACGATCACGACCGCGTGGCCGCCTTCCTTCGAGCCCGTGACTTTCTTGTAAACGCCGCCGGTGTAATAGTAAAAATCAGTGTAAACGTCCATGCTTGCGGCGACCGGGCTCTGAAGCAAGGCAGCCTTTATCGACGCCGCATCCGCCGCCACGGTAGTCCACGAGGTTATCTTCACCGCCTGCCCGCCGACGCATTTGCTCGCGCACATATTGTCCTTAGGCTGATAGGGGAGGCAGGCTTCCTCCACCACTCCGGTATTCTTGAGCCGTTCCGCCGCGGCCTGCTTGCTCCATCCCGTCGCGCACATTGCCCCGCCGCAGGAGAAAAGGTCGGACTCCGAGAGGTCTTTATCGAGGTTGGGATTGTCATTCGTAATTTTTATCAGGGCTTCGGTCACGCCGAGGCTCGCGTGCGCGACGCAGCTTCCGCACTCTTGCTGGTTTCGCACGGGAGTGAGCCAGTTCGCGCCGTTTTTATTGCGCCAGTCGAGAGACGCTGGGATCTGGGCCGCATCGCTCGCCGCTCTGAGCGTTTCCCGGTCCGCTTCCTCGCGCGCCGCCGACGGTTCGATGTCTCCGTTCAGCAATCTCCTTCGCGCCGCCGGCAACTGCGAAATCGGGTTCTCTGCCGCGGTCCATTGCGCGTTCTGCGCGCTTATCGCGTCCCTCACCGCCGCCAGTTCGACGTTTTGATTTGTTATGGCGCCTCTGTCCGCGCCGCCGCCGCCTCCTCCTCCTCCGCATCCCGCCGCGAACGCCGCGATCGCCAGCGCGATCATAGCCGTCAAAAGTCGTTTCATCGTCGTCTCCTAAAACGAATGGTTTATCGATACGCTTCCGAACAGCGCCCTGATGTCTCCGATATCATATACTCCGAACGATCCGAACACGCCCGGGTGCATCGTCACGGAAATACCCGCGTTGAACGCGTCCTTCGTGCAGTCCTCGCAATCCACGCCGGTCTCAGGAATTATGAATTCATTCAGAATTATCTTCTGAAAATCCCGCGTGGAATAATCCGCGTAAGCCGTCATCCATTCGTTCAGCGAGTAATGCAGGGATGAGAAGAAAGAGCCGTCTTTGTCGGATGTCGTACCGGTGTACCATCCGTATCCGAGGTTGAGCCGCGTGTCCGGCCATTCCACGGACGTCGCAACGTAAGGACGGCTTATATGGTTGCCCTGTCCGTTGTAGAAATCCGCCCCGAAGGCCACATAACCGTCCCACGGCGGAATAAGTTTTCTCGGCGCGTATCTGATTTTGTATATGTTTCCGTTGCGGTCCTGTTTCGTGTCTTGCGCGGCCGTGTAAACGGTCACGTTGTATTCCTGTCGGACGTACATTATCTGAACGTCGCCCACGCCGTAGCCGACGTAGCTCGCGAACCCGTCGCAGCGCACGCCGTAGCCGAGAGCCGACACGAGCGCTATGTTGCCGAAGCGCCGGAAATCCGTTCCCACCGTCGCGCCCGGTCTCACCTGAACGTCGGGCGACAGCATCTGCCCCGCCATGTCGATCGGAACGTCCTGCATGTATTTCCTGTAATATTTCGCCTTGTGCGCGCTCTGCACGGCGGCGCCCGCGGTTTCATCCCTCGGCGCCGGCGGCGTCATGCCGATATCCTCCGCGAGCGCGGCCGCGCCCCATATTGCAACGCACGCTGATATAACTGTGAGTAACGCTCCCGTCCTTTTCATCGCTTTCATCGTCTCTCGCCTTTCACTCTGTCTTTCGGATATTCGCTCTTCGTCAATTCGTCTTTCCATACTTCCGATTTCCGCACCGAACGCGCGGCCGGTTATCCTTTTACTTCCCGCGCGGATTCCTTATTTTTACTGAAATTTCTTCGGTACGCCCTGACACCTACACAAAAAATCCATAAGAAATATAATGTTAACACGGGTGGGTTGATTTACTCAATAGAAGAAATGGGGAATTGAGAGCGCCGAGCGTTTTCGGCGGCGGCGGGCTTCGGAGCCTCCGAAGCGGAAAACAACTGAAAAGGGTGCGACATGGCTGATGAAAATAAAGTAAAGAATCTCGTGGGGAAAGTTCTCGACCTGAGTGAACTCGCCGGATATGGCGAGGGCTCGGTGGTGAGCCGGACGGTTGTTGACAAGAAGATCGGAACGGTGACGCTGTTCGCGTTCGACGCCGGCGAGGGCCTGAGCGAACACACGGCGCCGTACGACGCTCTCGTTTACGTGTTCGACGGAACCGCGGAGATCACCATATCGGGAGCGCTG
>JAKLIR010000498.1 GCA_022709505.1 bacterium
GCTGGAAGGTTAAGGAAGGGGGTTAGCCGCAAGGCGAAGCTCTCGACCGAAGCCCCAGTGAACGGCGGCCGTAACTATAACGGTCCTAAGGTAGCGAAATTCCTTGTCGGGTAAGTTCCGACCTGCACGAATGGCGTAACGATTTGGGCGCTGTCTCAGCAGGGTACTCGGTGAAATTGCAATACCCGTGAAGATGCGGGTTACTCGCGGAAAGACGGAGAGACCCCGTGGAGCTTTACTGTAGCCTGGCACTGGGTTTTGGTCTAGTATGTATAGGATAGGTGGGAGGCGTTGATGGGAGGTCGTCAGGTTTCCCGGAGCCAACCTTGGAATACCACCCTTATTAGATTGGAATCCTAACTTCGGCCCGTTATCCGGGCGAAGGACACTGTCAGGTGGGCAGTTTGACTGGGGCGGTCGCCTCCAAAAAGGTAACGGAGGCGCTCAAAGGTACCCTCAGCACGGACGGAAATCGTGCACCGAGTGCAAGGGCATAAGGGTGCTTGACTGTGAGACAGACATGTCGAGCAGAGTCGAAAGACGGACCTAGTGATCCGGCGGTACTGTGTGGAAAGGCCGTCGCTCATCGGATAAAAGTTACCCCGGGGATAACAGGCTTATCTCCCCCAAGAGTTCACATCGACGGGGAGGTTTGGCACCTCGATGTCGGCTCGTCGCATCCTGGGGCTGGATAGGGTCCCAAGGGTTGGGCTGTTCGCCCATTAAAGCGGTACGCGAGCTGGGTTCAGAACGTCGTGAGACAGTTCGGTCCCTATCTTCCGCGAGCGTTGGAGATTTGCGAGGCTCTGCCCCTAGTACGAGAGGACCGGGGTGGACAGACCTATGGTGCACCTGTTGTCGCGCCAGCGGCACAGCAGGGTAGCTATGTCTGGACGGGATAAGCGCTGAAAGCATCTAAGCACGAAACCCTCCTCAAGACTAGATCTCCATGTACGCAAGTACGAGAGGCCCCTTGTAGACTACAAGGTTGATAGGCCGGATGTGTAAGGGCTGAGAGGCCTTTAGCTGACCGGTACTAATCGGCCGAAAGCTTGACCTTTTGCAATCATCGGGTTGTTAACCCAATCATATCGTACCAATATCTCTCTTTTCACTATGCACTTTCCAAGGCCCTGCATAGGGCTTACAACTTAATATTGATTTTTTTCCCGGTGACAATAGCGGAGGGGTCACACCCGTTCTCATCCCGAACACGGAAGTTAAGCCCTCCAGCGCCTATGGTACTTCAGGGGTGACCCTGTGGGAGAGTCGGACGTCGCCGGGATTTTTATTTTAAACAAAATCTCTATTTAATCCCTTTTTACACCACTTTCTTTAAATAAAACCGAATCCCAAATAAGGAACCAAAACAATGATTCCTCATCGATTCGTATTACTATGGATGAATCCGGAGTCAAGGCGTATGCGCCACAAATTCCCCGACGCTGCCGCTTCGTTGTTCTTATACAGTATATTTCTATTGCGATGGAAGATTCTTCAGTTGTTTCTGCCACCCATTGCGGACTCCCTCATTATAAATTGAATACCAAGGTTTCAAATCGGCATCCTCCGCGGGAGACCATTGGCCTGAATTGACTTTGAAAAATTGATGGATTTTTGAAAAAACAGGGTCGCGGTGCATGGAAGTGAGAATCATCAATAAAGTTTCTCTTATCCTCGGGTCTATATTGTTCCGATAAACCAGAATTGTATTTGGAAGCGGCGCGCCGCACGTCACGGCTGATATACCGGCGCCGCTCTTCGTGAATTTTCTTATATAGTCAAAATAGAGTTTGTTGATTATCGTAACGTCTATAACATTGACTTGCAGTGCTATGTACGCGGATTCTCTTCCGAGTGTCTTGAACCCTCCGAAGAAATGATACGCGTCTATCTGGTTCTGCTTCATCACGGGATCCGAACCGAAAATGTGATTAAGCACAACCCACGATTCCTCGTCGGGGAAGGAAATTTTCGCCGCGAGAAGGTCTTCAAGGGTGGAGTAGCCCGCTTCTGATTTCGAATATACGCAGAAAGACGATTTCGTGCTGTCGTGCGCATTGTAGATCACAAGAGGTCTTATCTGGGATTTCTTGTTGGTGAGGCGCGCCTTCACATAATAATAAGGAGGCAGCCACGCCACGTCCGTTTGATTTGTTTCGAGGCGCGCTATCGTCCTATCCCATTTTTCGATATTTATCTTCAAGTCGATCTCGGCTTCCTTATTAAGTGTGCGTTGAATGCCTTTCAAATATCCGAACACCTGCGAGGAACCGAGTCCGAGCATTGCCGGAGGTAGATTCATATCGAACGAGATCGTATCGTTTTTATTCGCCGCTAAAACGCGGGACATTCCAGAAAAAGAAACAACGGCAAAAAAAATCAGAGAAAACAAAACGAGTTTTGGTGTCAGACGAAACATTTTTTCCGATGCGGGCATTCAGCGCGCCGCAAGAAATCGCCGGCATATTACTCGCCGGACATGACTTTTCATATTTTACATTTAGTTACATGACATGTAAACTTGAAATGCAATTCAAAAAACGCCTTATTTACAA
>JAKLIR010000499.1 GCA_022709505.1 bacterium
GAAACTCCTCGACGAGTATGAATGCATTTTCTCGATAGTTGACTATCACGCCATCACCGTGCCTTACGACGCGGCCGTGATGCAGGAGAGAATAATCAACGCGGCGATGGACAACATGGCGGCGGGACTCGACCAGTCGAAATGCACGCTTTTCATACAGAGCGACGTTCCTGAACACACGGAACTATGCTGGCTTCTCAATTGTGTCACTCCGATGGGGGAGCTTGGCAGAATGACGCAATTCAAAGAGAAGTCTCGGCAACATCAGGACAACATCAACGCCGGGCTGCTGAACTATCCGATTCTGCAAGCGGCGGACATTCTGGTATATCGTGCGGACGCGGTGCCTGTCGGAGAGGATCAGGCGCAGCACCTCGAGTTCACGAGAGAGGTCGCGCGAAGGTTCAACTCCACATTCGGGGAGTTTTTCAAAGAGCCGGAGACTCTCATCGGCCGCGGGGCGCGAGTCAGGGGGCTCGACGGCGAGAACAAGATGAGCAAAAGTCTCGGCAACTATATAGCAGTCACCGAACCGCAGGATTCAATATGGGAAAAGCTGCGGCCGGCGAAGACGGATGAAGCGAGAAAACGGCGTACGGATCCCGGAAATCCGTTCGTATGTAATATCTACAGTTATCACGAACTTGTAACTCCCGAGGAACAGCGTCTTGAGATCAGACAGGGATGTACGGGGGCTCAGATAGGATGCATCGATTGCAAAAAGATACTTTTTGAAAATCTGATGAGGGTTCTGACGCCGATCCGGGAGCGAAGGGCGGAACTCGAAAAAGATGTCGATTCAGTCCGGAGCGTTCTCAAGGAAAACGGGAGAAAATGCAGGGAGATTGCGTCGAAAACCGTGAGCGACGTGAAAAAAGTCATGGGTTTGTCATAGAACTTAGGCGCGAGGGGTGGAAATGGCGATAATCAAACCGTTCAAATCAGTCAGATATCACAGCCCGAAGGTAGATACCATAACGAAATTTCTTGCTCCGCCTTATGACGTGATATCGGAGCAGGATAGAGATGAATTATACGACCGCAGCGAGCACAACATTGTGAGGATAGATTTCCCAAAAGATCCAGCGAAAGGGGATAAATACGAGCAGTCCGCCGCGCTGCTCGATAAATGGGAGCAGGAAGAGTTGCTTGTTATTGAGTCGAGGCCGGCGATATACGTGCTCGAGGATTATTTCATCGATTGGCATGGATACAGAAGGATAAGACGGGGCTTCATCGCAGTCCTGAAAGTTGAGGATTTTAACAAGGGAACGGTGTTCCCTCACGAAAAAACCTTTGCAAAACACAAGCAAGACAGGATGAACATGCTGAAAGCCACTCAGGCTCAGTTCAATCCGGTTTTTGCTTTTTATTCGGATGGAGAGAATGCGATCAGACCGGTGTTGAAGAATGTTGTGGATCACAATCTTCCCGATTGGAACTTCAGGTTTGACGACGGTGCGACCCGAACTCTCTGGACTGTCACGGACCATCGTTTCATAGATCAGATTATTGAGGGAATGAAGTCGAGGAAAGTTTTCATCGCGGACGGGCATCATAGGTATGAAACGGCGCTCGAATATGCGAAAATCAAGGATAAAGAGCTTGGGATCGAGGGCTCGGACGCGCCGCATCAATATGCGTTGATGTATTTCGTCTGTACCGGGGACGAGGGGCTTTCTATCCTCGCCACCCACAGATTGCTTAAAGATATCCCGGGGTACGACAGATCGAAAGTTCTCGAAAAACTGAAAAACAGTTTCGACATAGCCGAAATCGGGTTGGAAGAGGCGTTGAATTCGCTCGATGATGATCCGGATGCTTTGTCATTGGTTATTCAATTGGGGGAAAATAAATTTTATAAATTGCACGCAAAAGAGAGTGCAATGCAGGCAAATTCGGGATTGAAGGCTCTGGATGATTCAGTGCGGAAACTTAATGTGTCGATTTGCGACGAGATGGTGGTCAAGCCTGTTATCGGCGATCTCGCAGACATACTCGATCACATAAAATATGAAATCGACCCGAATAAAGTGAATGAAGCTGTGGAATCGGGCAAGTTCGATATGGCGGTATATCTTGCTCCGATCCCGATTGAAAGACTCGAAAAGGTGGCGTCCGCTGGACAAGTAATGCCGCATAAATCCACGTATTTTTACCCAAAATTGGTCACGGGTCTTGTAATATACAGGCACATACATTAAAATTTTTGACTTGATTGGTATATTAATATTAATGTATATACAATCCGCTTATAAGGCGGAGACATCGGGAGTGCAGGGTATTGCTCGGACAATTCAACGTCAGAACCGGCTCCAGATGCGAAATGAGGGATATTACCCGTGAAGTGCGGGAGCAACTGAATAAAATGGATGCCGGGGACGGTATTTGCTGTGTTTATGTTTCCCACACGACAGCGGGAGTGACCATAAACGAAAACGCCGACCCGGATGTGAGGCGGGACCTTTTATACGGGCTTGATAAGATAGCGCCTGAGAAAGGCGATTACAGGCACGGAGAGGGGAATTCGCCCGCCCACATCAAGAGCAGTCTCGTGG